>JAZDLB010000064.1:0-8958 GCA_043802565.1 Candidatus Zixiibacteriota bacterium
ACCTTTGATACCAGGGTTATAGGTCATCGGCTGACCTATTCTTTTTCCACCCGGCTTTTCTTGAGAAGCTTTCTGCAATGGAACTCTGAAGATGAGGAGCTTTCTATGAATTTTATGATTAATTATATCTTCGAGCCAGGGAGTAACTTTTATTTTGTTTATAATGAATTGTGGGAAAAAGAAAAAAGTTTAAAGTCTAAAGATAGGGTTTTCCTTTCCAAGATAGTTAAAAGGTTTTCTTTGTAGGGGTTCAAAATTATGAACCCCTACAATCTGATTCTTTGGAGTGCATTGACCATGTCAATGCTCCCCTCTCCCTACCCGCGAAACGGGTCCGTAGGACGGTAAAGGGTTAGGGTGGGGTCATAGAAATGAACAGACAAGATGTCTGTTGCACCGACTTTGTAGAGGCAGGTTCTTTGGAGTGCATCCTACGGATGCAACATCTTAGGCATCCATTTGGATGCACTCCATAATCACTTTGCTTTATCCACTATCTCTCTTAAATCCTCATCTATTTTTACCGGTAGCTCTCCTAAATCCAGATGAGGGAAAAACTCACCCATTAGAATCGGTCGCATCCCGCTGATGAAAATTTCACCGTTTTCCTCATACAGGCTGATCCGGCAGGGCATACAAAGGCTTACCAGCTTATCTTTTTTAAGAAACTGATAAGCATATTTAGCACTGCAGATTTCGAATAGCTTCAAAGGAGATAGCTCGAACCCTTTTACCGCCATCATCTCTTTCATATCATAGACCTGCAAAACCGTCCACCCTTTGGCTTCTGTTGATTTACGAATGTCCACAGCTGCTTTCTCAAAGTCTTTAGTGGTGTTTACGGTGTAATCAAATTTTATTGCCATATTTTTCTCCTTTAGTGAATGTGGATGGAAACAACTCCATCCCTACATAACTTTAATTATTGGACTACAATTATTTTCTTAATAATTCGGTCTATACTTGCTGTGTTCTTTGTACATACATTTATCCATAATTACGGTCAATCCTGCATCAGAAGCTTTTTTGGCTGATTCCTCATTTACTATCCCTTCCTGCATCCAGACTACCTTTGCCTTGATTTTAATTGCCTGTTCCACAACTGGAGGTACTTCTTCTGATCTTCTGAAAATATCTGCAATATCTATTTTATCCGGGATGGAGACTAAATCCGGGTAAGATTTCTCACCTAAAATCTCTTTTTCATTCGGATTCACCGGTATAATCTTATAGCCCTGAGATTGCAGATACCTTGCTACCATATAGCTGGGTCGTGCAGGATTAGAGGAAAGTCCTACCACTGCTATGGTTTTGCTTTGTTCAAAGATTTTCTCCATTATATTCATTTTATCCTCCAGTTTTATTTTTTCTTCTTTCTTTTTTTCCTCTTCATATTAATTTTTTTCATCTCTTTTTCTATAACCTGAAGAATCCTTTTCTGCTCCTCAAAACCAATCAATGCTTTTTCAAATACCTCCTCCATCCCTTCCACCCAGATAATTTCAAGGTCATTTATCAATTCTTCTGGTAAATCCGGAAGATTTCTACGATTGGCTTTAGGCAGGATGATCTTTTTTATCCCCACCCTTCTTGCGGCAGAAAGCTTCTCCTTGATTCCGCCGACCGGGAGGATATTCCCCCTCAAGGAGACCTCTCCGGTCATAGCTAAATCGTTTTTTATCGGTTTTTCGCTCATCACTGAGGCAATTACCAGGGTAATGGTTAATCCGGCTGAGGGACCATCCTTGGGAATAGCCTCTGAGGGGAAATGGAGATGAATATCGTAATTGGTAAAATCCTTATAGTTTATGCCTAAGAGTTGTGCCTGTGAGCGGACATAACTATGAGCGGTCTGGATGGTTTCACGAATAATTCCTCCTAACTGGCCGGTGGAGAATATCTGACCGCTCCCTCTCATCCTCAAACCCTCAATCAACATTATATCACCACCTGAGGCAGTCCAGGCTAAGCCGCAGGCAACCCCTACTTCAGGTTTTTTCTCTACTATCTCCGGGATATAAACCGGGGTACCCAGATAGTCTGTCAGGTTCTCTTCGGTTATTCTCCAGAAATCCCCGCTCCCTGAAGCTCTCATCCGGGCTATTTTACGGCAGATGATCTCGATCTCCTTTTGCAAATTTCTTAAGCCCTCTTCGATGGCATACTCCCGGATGATCTTTTTTATGGCTTCATCTGTGATCTGAAGCTCTTTCTCTGAAAGTCCATGCCTTTTGATCTGAGAAGGGATGAGGTATCTTCTGGCAATCTGTAATTTTTCTTCCTCAATAAATCCAGTAAATTCGATTATCTCGAAGAAATCCAGAAACGCATCCGGGATCTCATCCATATTCTTAGCTGTGGCAATAAATAAAACCTGAGAAAGATCAAAGGTAAGACCTAAATAGTTATCTATAAAACTGGAATTGCGCTCCGCGTCTAAAACCTCAAGCAGAATGGAGATAACCTCCCCTTTGGGAGCTCCATTCCCTAACTTATCCACCTCTTCAATCAGAAATAAGGGGTTATTACAACCTGCTTCTCTCAGATATTTCAAGATAACACCCGGATGCCCACCAGAGATACCAAACCTTTCTCCTTTTATCTCCTGGCTGGTGGAAAAACCAGCCACACTTAATCGAACGAATTTTCGGTTTAAAGCTAAAGCAATAGACTGAGCTAAGGAGGTCTTGCCAGTGCCAGATGGACCAACAAAACATAAAATCGATCCTTTGATATCTTTTTTTAACTGGCGAATGGAAAAATATTCGCAAATCTGCTCCTTCATCTTCTTCTGTCCGAAATACTCCTTATCTAAAACCTTCTTCAATTTTCCCACATCTATTTCTTCAGCACATCTCTGAGTCCAGGGTAAAGAGAGCAGATATTCGATATAATCCCGGATTAGCTCGTATTCGCTGGAGGCTGGAGAAATAAATTTTAATCTCTCCACTTCCAACAAGGCTTTCCTCTCAGCCGGCAAGGGCATACCTGCTTCCTGAATTTTCTTTTTCAACTGCGCTATCTCTTTTTTTTGAATATCTACCTGGTCTGAACCTCTTTTTGCCTCCTCATCCGCGTTAATTTTTGATTCTGCCATTTTTACCTCTACTTTTTGGGGTAAAATCTAAACCATTTTTTTAGTTTATGTAAACCCTCTTTGAGGAATATATTTGAACCTTAAATCTCTGTCAAGTAGATTAAGATACAAAAAATGTAGGGGCGGGGTTACCCCGCCCCTACAGGCTTTAATTTTGAAATTTGAGACATCCCTACTATTTGAGCAGGAGTTGTATTCCTACCCATAAAAAAACCGGGATAGGGGTATAACCCTTATCCCAGCACGTAAATCTTATGAACTAAATCTAAACAAACAGCTATTTTTTTACTTCCTTCTTTTCATATACTTTTTTCATCACCACTTTTTCCAAGGGTCGATCCATAGGTCCGGTTTTGACTTGAGCGATCTTATCCACTGCCTCCATCCCTTTGATCACTTTGCCAAAAACTACATAGTTACCATCCAGACGGGGAAGATCTTTTAAGCAGATATAAAACTGACTTCCGGCAGAGTTCGGGTCCTGAGAACGAGCCATACCCAGAGATCCTCTGAGATGTTTAGTCTTTGCCTGTTCAAAAGGTATAGTATAACCTGGACCTCCAGTTCCATCTCCCTTGGGATCTCCACCCTGGATGACGAAATCGGGAACTATGCGATGGAAAGTCAGACCATTGTAGAAACCTTTATTTACTAATTTCAGGAGATTTCCTGCAGTGATTGGGGTTTCTTTCCAGAACAGCTCGAGCTCAATATTCCCGAAATCGGTTTCTATGACCACGATAGGGTTTTTGTCCCGGACTAACTTCTCAGTAGTATCAGCCTGAGCCTTAGCTTTTCCTGTATCTGCCATAACTTCATTCTCTCCTACCCCGGTTTGTGAACTTTCATTTTTTATTTCCTTTTTACATCCAGCCAGACTAAATACTAAAAGGAAAATCATAGCAAGACAAACTATCTTTTTCATCTTCACTCCTTTAAAAGTTTTGGGTTATCTTTTTTGCGCTTTCTTGTTTTTAGTCCACCTCCTTTAAAGCTTAACATTTTTTATTTTTAACATCTTCGCATTTTTGTAAAATATAAAAACAGTTTGGCTTGATGTCAAGAGATTTAGAGTTGAAGAAACTAAACCGGATGTGGATTTTCCGTCAGGTCTGGGATATAACGGAACTCGTTAAATGGTAGAAGACTTGTTTTGCAGGACTGGTCCGCCGCTGGCGGATACCTACGACAATCATAAAAAAACTGTAGGGGTTCAAATTTCGAACCTCTACTAAAAGTTGCGTCAGGAACTACTCCTGAAGCAGATTATCAAATTCATGCGGGAAATCCAATTCCCGCATGAACAAAAGATCTTTTCGTAGGTCGGGCACCTTGCCCGACCACGGATAAAGTATATTCCATCAGGTCAGGGGACCTGACGGAACAGTTGAGAACTATTTTTCTTTGATCTTCACCTTGGTAAGTTTTCCTCTTTTTTCTTTAACTCTCTCCATTCCCTTGTAAGCAGGTTTATTATCCGGGTCAAGTGAATAAGCCAGTTGATATTGCACCTCAGATTTCTCTAAGTCTCCGGTCATCTCTAAGGAATAAGCCAAGGAAAACCTGATTTTAGAGATAAAGAGCTTGTCAATATTTTCTACTTCCAGGCAAAGCTCAAACTCTGAAAGGGCATCTGTATAATGCTCTAATTTCTGGTAGCAGAGACCTAAATAATAACGAGCCTCCCAATTTCTGGGATCTGCGAGCACTGCTTTTTTGAACTCCTGCAGGGCTTTAGCATATTTACCCCGGTGATAAAATTTTTTCCCATTAGCCAGATGATTTCGAGAAGCAACTTCCTGCCCATAGTTCCTGGCAAGTGGGGGAGGTGGAGTTGGACCGGGCCTTTCAATTATGACAAATCTTTCCGCACAGTTTAAAGAGAAAAATAAAAGCACAACCGAAAAAAGCTTAAATATTTTCAGCATATTCCTCCTTTAGTCTTTATTATAATATCGGAAAGAGGGGGAGTTACTTTTAAGCTTTTTTTAATACATTAATAAGCTTTTCTATATCCTCAGTTGAATTATAAAAATGAGGTGAGACCCGGATGGAGTTTTCCCGAAAAGAAGTGATTATATTCTTCTGTGAAAGAGTCTGATGAAGCCTGGCGCAATCCTTTGCGGAGAAGGAGAGTATTCCTGAGCGGTGCTGGGGGATAAGTGAGCTTTTTATCTGGTAGGGTGTATCTTTTAAATAGTCTATTAGAAGGTCTATAAGCTTTAAGACCTGTCTTTCAATTGCTTTTGTTCCGATTTCAGATAAAAGCTCTAAAGAAGCACACATCGTCCAGAGGGTGGAAAAAGGGTAAGTCCCGATTTCAAATCTGCGACAGGAGTTGAAAGGAGGAAGATTGAATTTCAAGAGGTCGGTCCAATCCAATTTCCAGTCCACACCCATCCAGCCGAAAAAAACAGGATCGATTTTCATCTTAGCATTATCTGAAAGATAGAAAAAACCTGTGCCCGGAGAGGAGAGCAGCCACTTCTGACCTCCACCGGCTAAGAAATCCATCTTAGTTTTTTTAATATCTAAATCCAGACAGCCTACTCCCTGGATTCCATCTACAACAAAGAAAATATTTTTTTCCTCACAGATTTTTCCAATAGTCTCTAAGTCATTTTTAAAACCGTTGAAAAACTGAACATAGGTTATCGATAAGACTTTACACTTTGAATCGATAGCTTTAAGGAGATCATCTATGTCGGAAAAACCGTTCTGGCTTTTAATAAATTTTATCTTCACGCCCTTCTTTTTCAGATTCAGCCAGGGATAGACATTTGCCGGAAACTCCACATCTGAAAGTAAAATCTTATCTCCATATTTAAAGTCCAGCCCATTGGCCACGATATTTAAACCATAAGAAGTGCTGGGCACCAATCCAATTTCTTTCGGTTTTGCGTTTACCATTTTAGCCAGATATATTCTAATTCGGTCCATCATCTCAAAAGTCAACTTATCCATATCCACAACTTTTTTAAGGGTCAGAGCATCATAATATTCCAGTGTTTTTTTCAAAGCCCTTAAAGGAATGGGACCAAATGAGGCGTGATTAAGAAAATTAACTTTTTGGGTGAAGGGGAATTCCCTTCTGTATCTTGCTAACTCTTTTGATTTGGTCTCTCTTAGAGCCATTTATTCTCCTTATACCATTTTATAGTTTCCAAGGCACCTTTTTCTAAATCATATTCTGGAGAAAATCCTAATTCATTTTTAGCTTTGGAGATATCGCAGAGCCAGAACCTCTGGCTTAGCTCATTTGCTTTTTGAAGATTTACTAGAGCAGATTCCCCTTTCAGGTGAGAGACCATCTCTGAGAAAGAGGCAAAGGTAAACAAAAAAGATTTGGGTATTCTCAATTTAAAAACCCTCACCCCCAACGATTTCTGGATTATTTTCCCAGCTTCTGACCAGGAATAGACCTTCTTATCAGCTATAAAATAAATTTGTCCGGAACTATTTTTGTTTTCTGCAGCTAAAATTATCCCCTGAGCTAAATCTTTAACAAATATCAGGGATATATAACTTTCTTTAAATCCAAAAAGAGGGATTATCCCTTTATTTACTGTCTGGAAAAAAAATAAAATATCTTTATCTCTGGGACCATAGACCGCGGGTGGACGAATAATAGTTACCGGAAGTTTATCCTTGAAACTTAAAACCTCTTTTTCACCCTGGAGTTTACTTCTGCCATAATCGGTGATCGGCTCGCATTTGGCATTTTCATTCAGAGGATAAAAATCTTTGCAAGGACCCACTGCAGCTTGACTGCTTACATAAACAAATTTATTAATATGAGGATTTACCTCCAGACAGGACTGAACGAGATTTCTTGTTCCCAAAGCATTTGCCTTAAAATATTCGTCTTTATTTTTAGCCCGGGTCAATCCAGCCAGATGAAAAACGAAATCTACACCCTTCAAAGCTTCTTTTAATGAATCAATATCGGTTACATCTCCATATCTAATTTCTATTTTCAGTCCTGAAAGAAAATTCAGGTTACTCGTTTTTCTGACCAGACAGAAAACCTCATAACCTCTTTTTAATAGAGCTTCTACTAAATGGCTACCTACAAATCCGTTTGCACCGGTAACTAAGGCTTTCGGGCTCAATTTTTTACTCCTGAATAGAGTCCTCGCAGAGCAGGTACCCTTGCCCGCTCTTACAGAATATAGAGACGCATGCGATGCGTCTCTACTTACTTTGTCTTGCAGGGCTGGTCCGCCCCCCTGGCGGACTGCCTACGAGAATAAAAGGTGATAATTCCTCGTCCTAGAAACGGATCCGTAGGATAGGTCGGACACCCCGGTCCGACCAATTTTTTCACCTTTTTAAAAGCTCCTAAAATTTTTCCTTGACATTCTTTCCAAAAAAACTTAAATAAAACCCGACTTTTGAAGATATTAAACTCTGAGTTTATAGGCAAGTCAAAATTGAAACTAATTTTTTAAGAGCTGATAAATGTATCACGGCTGGTAGAGAGGTAAAAGTTGGATCTGTTCGAAAAGTGTAAAAGGTTTACTGAGGCAAAAAAAGTAATGGCGGCTGGCTATTACCCTTTTTTCATCCCTATCTCCTCCGGACAGGATACCGAGGTAACGGTGCGGGGGAAAGAGATGATAATGATAGGCTCCAATAACTACCTGGGTCTGACCTCTCACCCTGAGGTTAAACAGGCGGCTATAGATGCCATCAAAATCTATGGAGCTGGCTGTACCGGCTCTCGCTTCTTAAACGGAACCTTAGATATTCACGAGGATCTGGAAAGAAAGTTAGCCCAGTTTATGAATAAAGAATCTGCCCTTGTTTTCTCTACCGGATTCCAGACCAACCTGGGCACTATCTCTGCCTTGGTCAACAAAGGGGAATATATCATAACCGACAGGTCTGACCATGCCAGCATAGTGGATGGATGCCGGCTTTCCTTTGGCAAGGTTTTGAAGTTCAGACACAATAATATGTCAGATTTAAAAAGGGTCCTTTCCACCTGTCCTAAACATTCTGGAAAGCTGATCGTGATAGATGGGGTTTTCAGCATGGAGGGGGATATTGCCAAACTGCCGGATATAGTAGAATTAGCTAAAAAATTCCATGCGCGGGTAATGGTGGATGATGCCCATTCCATCGGTGTCCTGGGGAAAAACGGCAGGGGCACCGCCGAACATTTTAATATAGAAGATGAAGTGGATATCATAATGGGAACATTCTCCAAATCTTTTGCCTCCATCGGAGGCTTTATTGCCGCTAAAGAAGAGGTGATCCATTATATAAAACATTTCTCCAGGGCATTGATCTTCTCAGCCAGTCCACCACCGGCTGCAGTTGCCACAGTTTCCAAAGCTTTAGATATAATCATCGCAGAGCCGGAGAGAAGAGAAAGACTCTGGCAAATAGCCCACAAGATGCACGAGGGTTACAGAGCATTAGGATTTGATATCGGAGATACCGAGACGCCTATAATCCCGATACTCATCGGGGAAGATATGAAGACCTTCAAGTTCTGGAAGCTGCTTTTCGATGAGGGGATCTTCGCCAATACCGCCATCAGCCCGGCAGTCCCACCCGGCACCGCCCGCATCCGCACCAGCTACACCGCCACCCACACCGATTCCCAGATGGATAAAGTCTTAGAGGTTTTTGAAAAGGTGGGGAAAAAGATGGGGGTTATTTAGTTTTGGAGTTATATGGAGTGCATCATCCGTGATGATGCATGCATCCGTAGGATGCACTCCAAAAAAGAAAAAATGGGGACTTTGAGTCGAAACCAAATAAAATAGATTTAACTTTGATATTTAGAACACAAATAAAATGAGAGAAGACCAATTTGTTAGAAGAATTAAAAGAATAGTTAAAGATGTTTT
>JAZDLB010000065.1:0-8223 GCA_043802565.1 Candidatus Zixiibacteriota bacterium
GGCTGAAATTATGTTCGTGGGAGAAGCTCCAGGCAGAGATGAAGACCTGCAGGGAGAGCCGTTTGTGGGTAGAGCCGGTCAGCTTTTAAATAAGATTTTAGCGGCGATAAAATTCAAGAGGGAAGAGGTATATATTGCCAATATCTTGAAATGTCGCCCACCGGAAAATAGAGACCCGTTACCGGATGAGATCGAAAAATGTGAGCCTTATCTAATAGAGCAGATAAAACTAATCCAGCCAAAACTTATCTGTGCTTTAGGCCGGATTTCTGCCCAGGCTCTTTTGAAAACCAACCAGCCTCTGAATCGACTTAGAGGGGAATTCCATGATTATCAGGGGATAAAATTTCTGGTAACCTACCATCCTGCGGCTCTTTTAAGATACCCACAGTTTAAAAAGGATACGTGGGAGGATGTACAGTTTTTGAGAAGTGAATATGATAAAATGAAAGGTCATAGGTAATAGGTAGTAGGTGATAGGTGGTAGGTGGTAGTAAATAAAACCTATCACCTACGACCTAACACCTAATTCGAAGGATTATGAACGAGAAGATGATCGGAGCAGAAAGGGTTCCGCCGCAGGCTTTAGAGGTGGAACAGTCGGTTTTGGGGGCGATGCTTTTGGACCGGGAGGCTATAGGTTTGGCCGTGGAGAATATTGACGAGAATTGTTTTTATAAGCCGGCTTATGCCAAAATTTACTCGGCTATGGTCTCTTTATATGATAGAAATGAGCCGGTTGACCTGATCACTTTAGCAGAGGAACTCTCTAAAAGAGGTGAGTTAGAAGAGATAGGTGGCAGAGATGTTCTCTTAGATTTAGCTGGCAATGTAGTTTCCTCAGCCAATATCGAATATCACTCCAAAATAGTTTTAGAAAAAGCGACTTTAAGAAAACTGATTCAGGCGACTACAGAGATAATCACCAGATGTTATGATTTAACCGAGGAGGTGGATGATCTTTTAGATGCGGCTGAACAGAAAGTGTTCGACATTTCGGAGAAAAGGGTTAAACAGGGTTTTGTGCATTTAGGAGAGATCTTACCACATACTTTTGAATCGATAGATAAGATCAGAGAAGGTCAGATCACCGGACTTCCTACTGGATTTAAGGACTTAGATAGTTTAACGGCTGGTTTGCAGCCTTCTGATTTAGTAGTGGTGGCTGGCAGACCTTCTATGGGTAAGACCTCAGTTAGCTTATCCATAGCGGAATATGTGGCGATCGAGGAGAAAACACCTGTAGCTATTTTCAGTTTGGAGATGGCTAAAAATCAGTTAGCCAATCGGATGTTGTGCAGTCGGGCACGCATATCTGCTCACCGGATGAGAACTGGAAAGCTATCTGACCATGAGTGGGCTAACCTTTCGATTGCGGCTGGTCCTTTATCTGAGGCTAAAATCTTTTTAGATGATACTCCCAGCATTGGAATCTTAGAGATGAGAGCTAAAGCCCGCCGACTAAAAGCCAAAGAGGATGTCGGGCTTATAATTATAGATTATCTTCAATTGATGCAGGGTCCAAAGGGTGCGGAGAATCGCCAGCAGGAGATCTCCTTGATCTCCAGAGCCTTAAAAGGGCTGGCTAAGGATTTGAGTGTGCCGGTTTTAGCTCTTTCCCAGCTTTCCAGAGAGGTAGAGAAAAGAGGTGGAGAGAAAAGACCACTTTTAGCAGATTTAAGAGAATCCGGGGCTATTGAACAGGATGCGGACCTGGTGATGTTTGTCTGGCGTCCAGAGATGTATGGAATAAATACCATAGATATTTATGGCAAGAAAGAAAATAGTGAAGGTATAGCGGAGATCCTGGTAAGCAAACACCGGAATGGACCTACGGGAAGCGTTTTTTTAAGTTTCATAAAAGATTATGCCCGATTTGAGAATTTAGAAATTCATCGCGAAACACCTTTTTAAAAAAAGTTCTATCAAATATGTTTCCATAGGAGTTGGTAGAGTTGTTTAAAATGAAAAACCCTTTCAGGGTGGTTGGGAGAAAAACCACCCTGTTTTTTGAAGATGTGGGCGGGATATCTATTTTAATCAAGAATATTATTTTAGGTTTGCCGGGTAGTTTTAAAAGATTTCATCTTATTGTAGAGCAGATGCTTTATATGGGGGTTAATTCTTTGCCTCTGATCCTGGTTACCTCGATCTTCACCGGTGGAGTGGCAAGCGTTCAGGCGGCTTATATGTTCTCTGACTATGTGCCTATGAGATATTTAGGCACAGCGGTGGGTAAATCAGTAATAATGGAGTTGGGGCCGGTTTTAACCGCTTTAGTTGTAGCAGGAAGGGTTGGTGCTTCTATTGCGGCTGAACTCGGCACGATGAAAGTTACAGAGCAGATCGATGCTTTAGAAACTCTGGCTTTAGACCCGGTTAAATATTTAGTTACTCCCAGATTTGTATCTGGCATAATAATGCTTCCAGTCTTAACCATTTTTTCAGATGTCATTGCTATATTGGGTGGTCTTCTGGTCTCGGTTGTTTTTTTGAATGTTTCCAGTTATACTTTTTTAAATGGTCTGAAGCTTTTCTTCCATATGCGGGATTTATGGGCAGGGCTTTTAAAAGCTTTATTCTTTGGCGGGATAATCACTCTGGTCGGCTGTTATCAGGGGTTTAAGACCGAAGGTGGGGCAGAAGGGGTGGGAAGGTCAACTACCCGGGCAGTGGTATTAGCCAGCGTGATGATTTTGATTACAGATTATATCCTGGCGTCGTTCCTTTTCGGAACTTGAAAAAAGCAAATAGTATGTAGCTTGTAGCAAGTAGCTAAAAAAAGGAAATTTACGTGTCCGTCGTCCGCCTCAGGCGGACTGACCCGATTCGCCAGAGGCGAACCAGGTCAGGAGACCTGGCAAACACTGAAAGATCAAAAGTTCAAAGAGTTTAAAAAAGCTACAGGCTACAAGCTAATAGCTACCAGCTAACTATGATTGAGATAAAAGAGTTATATAAAAGTTTTGGCAATAATCAGGTCCTGAATGGGGTTGACCTGAATATAAATAAAGGGGAAACTATCGTCATTCTTGGCAGGAGCGGGTGCGGCAAAAGTGTTCTTTTGAAACATATCATCGGATTGATGAGGCCGGATAAAGGTAAGATTTTCATAGATGGTGAAGAGATAACTGCATATAATGATGAAAAGCTGTATAATCTGCGTAAAAGGTTCGGAATGCTTTTTCAGGGCTCAGCCCTTTTTGATTCGATGACGGTGAAGGAGAATGTTGGCTTAGGGTTGACGGAACATACCCGTCTGGGAAAAGAGAAGATAAGAGAAGTTGTCAAAGAGAAATTGAGATTGGTGGGTATGGCTGGCGTAGAAGATTTAAAACCGGCTGAGCTTTCCGGGGGGATGAAAAAAAGAGTGGGGCTGGCACGGGCAATTGCTATGGACCCGGAGTTTGTGCTGTATGATGAGCCTACCACGGGTCTGGACCCGATTATGGCGGATGTGATAAATGAATTGATAATCAGCTTGAGGAATACTCTGGCTATTACCTCCATAGCGGTTACACATGATATAGTTTCCGCCTATAAAATAGCAGACCGGATTGCTATGCTGTATCAGGGTAAGATCGTATTCACCGGGACGCCGGAGGAGACGAAAAATTCAACTGATCCGGTGGTCAAACAGTTTATCGAAGGCTCGTCTGAGGGACCGATACCGACGCTGACTTAAAGAAAAGGAAGATAAAAAAGAAATGATGAATGACGGATAAAAAAGTTAATAACGCGTAGCTGAGCCTTTAAGGCTCAGCAGAGGTTTAAAACCTCCGCTACGCGAATTATAAAAATATACTAATATGGATAAATTAAAAACGGTTTTCATCTGTCAATCCTGCGGGAGTAGTTTTCCCAAATGGATGGGGAAGTGTCCGGATTGTCTTTCCTGGAATAGTTTAGTAGAAGAGAAAGTCTCCAGGAAAAAAGAAAAAAGATTCGAAAGAAATGAAATAAGAACTTCTCCTCTCCCTTTGAGCCAGGTAAAATTTGGGGAGGAGGATCGATTAAAAACTGGGATCGGGGAGTTAGATAGGGTTTTAGGTGGAGGGATTGTAAAGGATTCTGTGGTGCTGGTGGGTGGTGATCCGGGGATTGGGAAATCTACTTTATTGCTTCAGATCAGTCAAAGAGTAGCAGAGAGTTTAGGTCGGGTCTTGTATATAACTGGCGAAGAGTCTATCAAGCAGGTTAAATTACGAGCTTTAAGGATGGGGATAGATTCGGATAAAATAGAGATATTAACTGAGACAGACTTAGATGCAATTATTGAAGTTCTGGAGAATAATCCTCCTTCTATGGCAGTTATCGATTCGATTCAGACTACTTATTCTCCAGACTTAGAAAGTGCTCCAGGGTCTATTTCCCAGATAAGGGAATGTGCCTCAAAACTAATAAATTTTGCCAAAGGGAAAGGGGTTGCGGTTTTTTTAGTTGGGCATGTAACCAAGGATGGTTCCTTAGCTGGTCCCAGGGTTTTAGAACATATGGTGGATACGGTGCTTTATTTCGAGGGTGAGAAAAATTACGCTTTTCGGATTTTGAGGTCAGCTAAAAATCGGTTCGGCTCTTCCAATGAGATCGGTGTTTTCCAGATGGAGGAAAAAGGGCTCCTGGAAGTAAATAATCCCTCAGAGCTTTTTCTATCTGAAATGGAAGAGGACATATCCGGCTCGGTGGTGGTTTGTTCCTTAGAGGGAACCAGACCTCTTTTAGTGGAGTTACAGGCTCTGGTCTCCCCTTCAGTTTACGGAATGCCTCAAAGGGTTTGTTCAGGTATCGATTACAAAAGGCTCTCATTACTTTTAGCAATTTTAGAAAAAAGAGAGAATTTAAGGGTTTCTTCTACGGATGTATTTATAAATGTGGCTGGTGGAGTCTGGATTGATGAACCAGCCATTGATCTGGGGATAGTTACTGCAGTGGTCTCTAATTTCAAGAATATTCCGGTAAGAAAAGATATTCTGATTATGGGTGAGGTGGGTTTAGGAGGAGAGGTGAGAAGTATAAATCAGATTGAGAGAAGAATTAAAGAAGGGGAAAAGTTAGGTTTTAAGCGCTGTGTGATTCCAGAGGGTAATTTGAAGAATTTAAAGGGTAAATTTAAGATTGAGATTTCAGGAGTAAAAAACATAAAAGATGCTTTAGCTATTCTTCTCAAAAAAGCAAGTAGCTTGTAGCAAGTAGCAGGTAGTAAAAAGCTGCAAGCTATAAGCTACTTGCTACAGGCTAAATTAGAAGGAGTAAAATATGGCTAAAAAGAAATTAAAACCTCAAACTCTGCTAATCCCTCTTCCAGCGGTGATGGTAAGCTGTCAGTGGGGGAATAATAAGCCCAATATTATAACTGTTTCCTGGATAGGAGTTGCTTGTTCAGAGCCGCCTATGCTTACCTTAGCCATTCGCAAATCCAGGTTCTCTCATAGTATTATCCAGAAATCGGGCGAGTTTGTGGTAAACCTCACTACCGAGGAGCTTTTGAAGCAAACTGATTTCTGTGGAACTTATTCGGGCAGAAATATGGACAAATTCGAAAAAGCTCATCTCACCCCGGTAGATGGATCTGTGGTCAAGGCTCCTTTGATTAAAGAATGCCCGATTAACTTAGAATGCCAGGTAAGGCATATATTGGAGCTGGGCTCGCATGACCTTTTTGTCGCGGATATAGTAGCTACCCATGCGGATGAGGAATATTTAGATAAACAAGATAGGCCGGATATAAATAAGTATAAACCTCTGGTTTACTGCACCAAAGCTCAGGAGTATTGGGGAGGTCTTTCCAAGAAGTTAGGCGGATACGGGTTTAGTAAAAAAGAGAAAGGTTAGATTTGAATAGTTTCGATTTTAAAATTGTAAAAAATGATGAAAAATCTTCTGCCCGGGTAGGCTGGTTGAATACTCCACATGGAGAGATAAACACCCCGGTTTTTATGCCAGTGGGAACTCAGGCTTCGATCAAGACCCTGTGCTCAAAAGAAATGGAAGATTTAGGGGCGGAGTTGATCTTGGGTAATACCTATCATCTATATCTTCGACCTGGTCATAAATTGATAGAGAGAGCGGGTGGGTTACATAAATTTATGAGCTGGAAAAAACCTATGCTAACGGATAGCGGAGGGTATCAGGTTTTCAGTTTGAATCCCTTAGCTAAAGTATCTGGGGAAGGGGTTAGTTTTAAATCTTATTTGGATGGTTCTTCTCATCAGTTCACTCCGGAAAAGGTTATAGAGATACAACATTCATTAGGTGCAGATATCATTATGCCTTTAGATGAGTGCGTCCCTTATCCCTCTTCTTATCCTTTTACCAGGAGAGCAACTGAATTCACTATGGACTGGGCAAAAAGGTCTAAATTCGAGCATGAAAAAAATGAGAAAAAAGAAAAGCAAACTCTTTTCGGAATAATTCAGGGTGGGATTTATCCGAACCTCAGGGAGCTATGTGCAAGTTTTATGGTAGATCTGGACTTCTCAGGGCTGGCTTTAGGTGGTCTTTCAGTGGGTGAGCCGAAGGATATGAGGTTGGAGATCGTTGATCAAACTCTAAAATATTTGCCAGAGGATAAGCCCAGACATTTAATGGGAGTGGGCACTCCAGAGGATATTGTGGAAGGGGTTTCGGTTGGAGTGGATATGTTCGATTGCGTCCTGCCTACCAGAAATGCACGTAACGGGACGATCTTTACTCGCAAGGGGAAGATGATTATTAAATCAGCGCGATATGCAGAAGATTTCTCTCCCATAGATGAAAACTGTGACTGTCTGGCGTGTAAGAATTATTCTCGTGCTTATATAAGACATCTTTTTCAAAGCGGAGAAATAGCCGGGCTGAGATTGGCGACCATTCACTCCTTATATTTTTATCTTAGCCTAATGAAAGAGGTCAGAGAAGCGATTCTGCAAGGATTTTTCACAAAATGGAGGAAACAATTTTTAGAGGAGTATAACTCTTCGAATTCAAAAGAAGAGGAATAAATTAAGCCTAAATTTGTGTGGACGTCGGGTCCCCTGACCCGACGGAAGGGGTAGGGGAAACCCTTCCTTCGACTTTGCTCCTTTCGGTCTGAGCCTCAAGGTCGAAGACAGGACGGTGAGCTTGTCCGAACCGTGTGATCTCCCGAAAAAAGCGGGAGGGGACAAGCCCCTCCCCTACGAAAAAATCTAGGTCAGTCCGCCTCAGGCGGATACACTCCAATTCCTTCAGAACTCTTACAAAGAAAGAAGATTTGGATGCGTAAAAAATTTAAACTTACTCGAAAGGAGTAAAAATGTTTGAATCTGTTTATGCTATGGGGACACAAGGCGGACAACAGAGTAGTGGAGGGATATTGCTCTGGCTACCCTGGATTTTGATTATTGGCGTATTTTATTTACTCTTAATCCGACCCCAGCAGAAAAGGCAGAAGGAACACCGGCTAATGTTAGAAAGCCTTAGAAAAGGGGATAAGGTTGTAACTAACTCAGGGATGTTTGGTACAATTGTAGGGTTCAATGAGAAGGAAAATGTCGTGGTTTTAAAAGTGGCGGATGAGGTGAAAATAGAGTTTCTTAAAAGCTCTATCGCGGGAAGGGTGGAGAAGGGGGAGTAAAAAGGCTAAAGGCTAAAGTCAAAAAAGGATAGAAAGGTTCAAAAAAGCAAGTAGCTGGTAGCAGGTAGCTAAAATCCGTAACCTATAACCTATAACCTATAACCTAACACCTATCACCTGAATTTATGGCTATTTTAAAGCTGAGAAAATATGGGAATCCGGTATTGAGAAGAAGGGCTGAGGAGATTTCAGTTATGGATGAGGGGATCAAGAAATTAGCCTCGGATATGGTGGAGACTTTGAAATCTATTGGTGGGATCGGGCTGGCGGCTAATCAAGTTGGAGTTGCCAAAAGGATTTTCGTGATAGACCGGACTCATATAGACGGAGAAGAAGAACCGATAATTATGCTTAATCCGGAATTAATTGAGTCTTCAGAGGAGCAGGTAATTGAGGAAGGATGCCTTTCAGCTCCGGGGATCTATGAGAATGTGACCAGGGCACGTAAAGTTAAAGTGAAAGGTTTGAATTTATCCGGGAATCGAGTGGAAATTGAAGGAGAAGGACTTTTAAGCCGGGCTTTGTTACACGAGATCGATCATCTGAATGGGGTTTTGTTCATTGACCATCTCAGCACCATCAAGAGGAAATTGTTAGGGAAAAAATTGAGAAAAATCTCAGAGGAAAGA
>JAZDLB010000066.1:0-6548 GCA_043802565.1 Candidatus Zixiibacteriota bacterium
TGCAGGTCATTTTCTCTTAGAAACTGATGAGTGGGCAAAGTTAAAATAATTTTCTCTAAAAAATTGGCATTGGGAAGATCAGAAAAACCTGCGGCAAGATAATCTTCTATTCCTGGTATCTTCTCTATAGAAGTTGGATACATCTTAGAAGCCCCTAAATTTTTTCTCCTTAAAGACTGAAAGGCTCTCTCTCTTTCATTGCTGTCTTTAAATAATATCGGCAGACGCAGGTAGATTGAATAAGCCTCTTTAGGCGTGGGTAATAGCATAATTTTATCTAAATCTTTTAAAGCCGAAATCAGATTTAAAGCATTTTTTATCCTGACCTGGTTAATCTCATCTAATCTCTGTAAAAGATAAGAGCCAAGCCTTGCCTGGTATTCAGAAAGAGAAAAAAGATCAAACTCTAAGGAAAATTTTGACTCACCTAATTCTAAAGCCGGGATTTTCTCCGGAATCCAGAAAAGATGAGGGTTAAGGAAGATTTTATAGAAAAGCGTTTTCAAGAAAAATTCTATACTGTTTTCTTTTTTAAGATGTATGATCTCTTCCTGGAGCAAAAAAGATATCTCCTTATTCTGGCTCAGGATAACCCCTCCTTCAATCGTGGTGATATTCTTCCCTCGACCCAGGCTAAAAAAACTTAGATCACCCAAAGTGCCTAAATAATTATTTCCAAATCTGGCTCCCATCCCCTGAGCTACATCCTCTATCACAAAAACAGACTTTTCCCTGCAAAGCTTGATTATCTCAGAAATATCGTGAGCTAATCCGAAATGATAAACCGGTAAAACTGCCAGGGTATTTTTATTAATAAGTTGCGAAAGTTTCTGCACATCCAGGTCTAATGTTTCCAGGGAAATGTCACATAGACAAATCTTTAATCCAGCTTTAACTATGGCGGATGGCACAGAGAAACAGGTATAAGCCGGGATTATCACCTCATCTCTATCTGCGATTTTATTCATGACTTTGAGGATTAGAGTTAAAGCGGCTCTGCCTGAGGAAACTAAGAAACAATCTTTTACCTTGAAATATTCACAAAGCTCTTTTCTGAATCTCTCACTGGATTGATCCTTAGATAAAAGGCTGGAGAAAATCTCATTGAATCTGATTTCTGTACCTGCAGGTGGAATCGATTTGAACATAGGCTCTTAGGGTAGGTTTCTGACGATTCTGGGTCCTAAAAAGTTTGCCCAGGCTAAAGGTAGCTTTTTCCAGAGCTTTATTCCCAGACTAAACTTGGGACTTTCTGGATTAAGTTCGGGTAGCTCTTTTACATTATTCAGATAATATTGCCAGAAAAGCTGGGTAGGCTCTTTGACCCACTGTTTTTTAAAGTTAAAAGTTCCTGAATTCCAGCTCGATCTTCCAAAATTGAATTTTTTGAACCCTTTTAAACAACCTTGCTTGATTATTTCCCAGTAAAGGATATTATTCGGGCAATAGCTCAAAAATGATACTAAAGAAGAGGCAGAAGGAACGGTCAGCATATCTTTAAAATATAAAATTAATGCGCCTCCGATTACTTTATTCTCCAATTTCACTAAGGCTATCTCACTTTTATCCGGGAAAAAGTAAAGGATGTTTTTAAACAGCTCTTTGGTCCAAACCGGTGTTCCTAAATCACGCATATTTAGAGAGAAGACGGAGTAAAATTGATCCAGGTTTTCTTCTCTGCCAAAAATAACCTCTAAGTTTGATTTCTGTGCTTTTCTGACCTGATTCCGTGCTTTGGAATCTATTTTTTTCCATACTTTCTCCGGATCAGGTTCAAGTTGAAGAATAAAAGTAACCTTAGAAGTTTTAGTAACCAACCTTTTATCCTCAAAATTCACGCTTCTGAGCTCTAAGAACTTACACTTTTTAGGTTGAGCAATCTCAATAGCTTTGTCGATGAGTTTTTCCTGAATCTCAATTGAATCAGCGCAAATCCCGCCATAATCCAGCCAGGGTAAGGAGATTAAAAATTCTCCAAATAGAAGGCTGGAATAATAGAATAAAGGCAAAATACCCACTATTTGATCTTTATCTACAGCCATTAGATAAAAAGGCTTCTGTTTAAAGCTTTTCTCCAGTATGGCTTTCCATTCGATCTGATGGGCAAAAGAAACAGGGTTGTTTCTCTGTACATAATCATTCCAAGACGAATTGAATTTTTCTGTAAATTCGAAGATTTCCATGAAAAAGTAACTTTAACTTATTAAAGAATAAGCTGTTTTTAGGACTTTTGCCACATAATTATCAAAGGTCAAGTGCTTCTTTACAAAAAGAAATCCTTTTTCCCCAATCTGCTCAGCCTTATCTGGTTTATTCAACAACCAAATTAGCTTATTCCGGAGGTCTGTGGGGTCTTTAGGATTGACTAAAAGGCCGTTTACTCCATCTTCGATATAATCCAAAGTGCCGGTCACCTTGCTCGATATAACTGGTTTTCCTAAAGCCATGGCTTCTAACATTACCACCTGCCCGGTGGATTTAGACACAGGATTTAAGGGTAGGACAACTGCCTTTGCCCTTTTGAGCAATTCCAAATACTCAGGATAAGGCAAGTCTTTTAAAATCTTCACGCCAGAAGCACCTTTTATCTTTTTAAGGCTATGATCGTCTGCCACTATAACTAACTTTATTTCTAATCCTTTGATGGCCTGGATAAGAGTGGGGTAATCTCTTTCTGTCCTCCCTGCGCTTAAGATATAATCCTCTTTTTCTTCGGAAGGTTTTGGGTCAACGATATTAGTATGAAAGGGTAAGAAGTGGAACTTCTCCGGATTTATATCCAACCTCCGGGAATAGGTTTGGATTTCAGATCTGGAAGATACAAAAATACAATCCATTTTAGAGAAAGCTTTTCTTTGAAGAAAACGCTTTACTAGCCACGAAAAGGAAGACCTCTCTTCATCCAGCATCATCTCCAAACAGATATGTTTACAACTTTTTTTTCTAAAAAGATATTGTAAAAGGCCTAAAATAAATCCAGTCTTTAAATTTGCAGTAATAATGATATCGTATTTTTTGCGCTTAAGAAATATTAGCAAACCAAGTAAGATAGAACTGTTTGGAATTACAGATAGATTAATCTTTACTTTTTCTTTAATATTCTCAGTTTCCTCTTGCCATAACCAGTTTTGAGGGATTGAAATATCGGTCAGGATTTTTGCCTTACGCGTAAAGTTCATATCCAGTTTCCTATTCTTTTAAGATTTTAACTAATATTATGACTCCTAAGAGAAGATAGAGGTAGGGACAAGTTCCTCCTTAATGAAAAGAGTGATATCTATCCTGTTCTTGCTTATTTTTATATCGGTCAAGATTTTCATAAATCAAAATTGCACCTATATACAGTTACAAAAAAACCTTGGGGTGTACCCGGACCATAACCCAGGTGGTGTCGGGTAAAAATAGGGATTAAAAACCTGTTCACCCTTTTATCCTTCATAGCTTCCAGGGGGAATGAGCCTGCACCCACATAATAATCAGGTTTTGTTTTTAGGAGGTAACTGAATTTCCCTTTATATTTAAGGGCATCCGGGTTAATCAGTCCAGCCAAATCTATGATCTTGCGATTTGAATAGTACCCGACTGCTCCAATATCAAATATGGCAATTGTGGCATCTGGAGGAGTATTAACAGATAGCCATTCCCCGATATAAATATATACCTCTCTGATCGAGACTATTCCCCCATTCCTTGCCAGGGGATAAAAAAAGGCGTTAAGCAGAATCAGTTGAATAAACAGAAGAACGATCACACAGGTGAAAATTTTTATTTCTCTTTCGGAAAAGTCTACTTTTGTCAAAATCGATTTTAGCGCTTTGAAACCTATAATTACTATGAAAACAGTAGAGATCAACATATATCTTCCACCGGTGTAAACCGACTGCAGAAGGTAGAAAATCGGCACAGCTAAAGTCCAGGAATATACCAGAAAGTACCTCTTGAAGTCTGAAACGATTTTGGGCCAGTTTCTTCTCAAGTTTAGAGAGAGGAGAATTAACAGATAAAGTATGATCAGACTTTCTATAAGATACCCGCTGAACAATACCTCAGCTATCTCTTTTAAGACCACAAAAAAATCAGAGAGAATATGTCTGGAGAAGGCCTTAGCCAAAGCGGTGTTTGGAATAATAGTGCCAAAGGTTTTCCTGGCATATAAAAGCCAGGGAAAGTAAACTAGAAGAAAAAGTAAAAGGTCCCTGGCCATTATCTTTATGGTTTTAAATCTTAATCCATAAGCTATAAGCCTATCTATTAGCAACAAAATTATCAGCATCCCGCATTCAGGTCTGGATAGAGTAGCTAAACCCAAAATCATCGGCACAGCAAATCTGGATTCTCTTTTTTTATTGCCCAGGTAAAGATAGAACCCTAAAAGAAGTAAAAAGATGGTCAGAGGAACCTCCATCCCAGAGATCGACCAGCGAATAAACCATGGATCTATGGCAAAAATCAGTGTGGCTAGATTAGCAAATTTTCGTTCCTCTAAGATGAGCTTGGAAAGAGAATTGAACATGATTAAAGATCCCCACATAAAGATTATCCCCATAACCTTAGCGTTTAAAATCAAATTCTTTGAAAGGAAGCTGGTTAAGGATAAAAGGAGAATCCACAGGGGGCTGGTAGTACCATAGGTCGGCTCATTCGGGTTGAAGCTCCACCCCTTCCCCGAAACGAGATTTTGTGCAAATCTTAAATGAATGAAAAGGTCGTCGGGGAAATAATTTCTGTATAATAGTAAGGAGATGGCTGAGGCAGACAGCAGAGCTAAAAATAGAAAGAAATTTTTTTTGAAAAACTGGTAAAAATTTTGCATCCCTTTATCCTTCAGAGCTACATTAACCTTTATTTGAAAAGACCGGCCCCAGTTCTTTTTTAACCAAAAGTTTATTGATCAAAGTCAAGCCGATCAAAATATACAGGTGTGGGTAATAAGCCGCAGAAAGGAAAAGACTCCCCACTGCATAGGCGATCAAGCTCGCCTTTAAAGCTTGAGAGATGGTAATATAGAAATTGTTTCCCAAAGGACCTCTTTTTATGCTTTTCTGTAGTCTATTATTCTCCTTGTAGATTAAATATATCAGCAGAAGATAACAAGTCAATCCCAGAACACCTAATTCAGCTCCTATCTGGATATAAGCGTTATGGGCCGCGATCCATTCTTTCACTTGTGGCAGATGATATCGGGCTCCATAGGCGATAGAGAAACAGTCCATTCCTACCCCGGTTAAGGGGCGGTCTAAAAACATCGTCAAACCAGCCTTCCAAGCTACTATCCTGCCTAAAGCTGAGGGGTCTTCTTGATAACTTATTATAGTGGACTGTCTTTCCCAGAATTCCTTAGGTGCCAAAATCAATATGGTTGCTAAGATGAAAAGGATAAGGATTATACCCACAAGCTTTTTCTGACTCTTGAAAAGAAGGTATGAGATAATGACCACTAAAGTAACAAATCCTCCTCGAGAGGAGGTAGAAACTATTCCCCAAAATAAAACTATCATAGAGACGAAAAGGAGAAACCGGGGGGATTTATTTTTTTCATTTATAAAAAGATAAAAAGAAAAAGGTAAAACTAAAGTCACAGCCAGGGCAAAATCATGGGCATCCCCTAAAAAACCTCTGGTAGCTGTTCCCAATCTCATTTGCACCGCCTCCGGTCCCAGGGCAATGAACATCCTCACAGGTGTTATGGCAAGAAATATATGTACTAAAAGAAAGACCCAGATGAAAACCTTGAATTTCTTCAAATCATCTACTAAATGCACCAGCATAAACACAAAGACAAAGGTCTTAAGAAAATCGACAGAATGTTCAAAAGAGTAAGTGGGCCAGAAACTGAAAGGGATAGATATCCCCGCGACCAAGAGAAGAACATATAAAACATTGAACTCCTTCTCCCACAAAAAGATCTTTTTGGTGATCAATGCTGTTCTGATTAACCAGATGATGATTAAGACAATGGTTAAAATACGGGTAAAGTGAAGATTAGCCAAGGGGGGAATATAATCCTCTACGACTCTGGTATAAGAGAGAATTATGTAAGCTAATATTCCTAAAAAAGGGTGGAAAAAAAGTAGCAGACAGATGAGGATCAGGGACACAATACCCAGGACCACTTCTGGCATAGGGCTTATCAAAAGGAAAATCCCGGAGATTAAAGAGAAAAAGATTAAGAGAAGATACCATATCCTTTCAGAGGTGATGAACCCGTAAAGGGTATCACCTCTTTTGGGGAGCACTCTATCTTTAGACTGGTCCATATCTATAAGATAGTGATTTTTTAATTAGAAAAAAGAATTTTTTACTAATTACAACTAATCGATCTCCTGCCTTTCCTATGGATCCCCGATTTTGGGTCTTGATGACAAATTCGGAGAGGGCAAGGTGGGGTTACCGATTAGAAAAACAGAAATTTTTAGCTAATCAATGTCTTACCAGTAAAAATGTCCCGCCTTTCCTACGAATCCAAATTCGGAGAGAGTAAAGTGGGATTACCAATTAGTTAAAATAGAATTTTTTATTTGATTATAGCTAATTTCCCAGAAGTGCTT
>JAZDLB010000067.1:0-5853 GCA_043802565.1 Candidatus Zixiibacteriota bacterium
TATGTATATCAGAAGCTTCGGATAACACATGCGTAGATATAACTTTCGGCAAGACAAAGTTATTATAACACTTCAAGTCTGCACCCCTATTCTTGTAGCACTCATAACATCCTTGATCAGCATTAAAGTAATCAAAAATCTTAGCGGATACCTTCCTTGCAAGAACGCTGGAAGTATCCCTTGCAAAACCACTGTCGTTTGTTTCCGTCCAATTACACCACCAAGTCTCTATTCTTTGATCTACCATAGTTTCAAAACCGTTATGATGAATAGAGATAAATTCATTTACCGGACGACCTGCGTTCCCGTGTCTACTAATATTAACCCTCCACCACCATCCCAGATAAGGAGGGGGTATATCTATTTCTCCTGTCCTAGTCATCACTACTTTTTGCCAATAAAATAATGGACATATTGTATTGTACATTAATAAATCTCTTAGATAATAAGCAACTTGGAGGTTCACCCATTGCTCAGAAAGACTATCCCCGGTGTAAGTACATCCCATAGTGCCATAACCATCTCCATTATTATTATATTTCTGAGCAGTTGGTCCTCCATGTCCAGGGTCTATGCATACGTCATGGGGATTGGTAAAGATTGTATCATCTAAAACCTCATACTCTTTCGCATAAGAATTTTTCCTGTCAAAGAAGGTTAATAAAGTAAAAAAAGATAGAACCCCAAATATTGCTAATTTTTTCATTTTCACCCCTCCAAAAGGCTTATTTTAACTTAAAAATACGAATTTTGTTTGTCCTATAGGTCTCACAGGCAATCATTTTCCCATCGGGCGACCAGACAGGCTCCAACTCCATTTCATCAGAAGTTTTAATCTGGAATCTTTCAGTTCCATCAGCATTTTTTATCACTATGTCAGAGGCATCAATATCCTCAACCTTAGGCGCTGTCCTTGCGTATTCGTAAACTATTTTTGAACCATCTGGAGACCACTTTGCACCGCCAGCCCCCTCAATGGAGTTGAAAGTTTGTCCTGAAGAATCTTTTATAGGAATCCAAATATCCGGATCTCCAACCCAAGTTTCTCTCCCGTCAAGGTCAATAATATAGCTACCACCGCCAAGGTATGGATCCTTCCCTGGTATCTTTACAGCAATGATTTTTCCCCCATCCGGCGACAGCTCGGGAAAGCCAAACCTCTTATTTGTCGTAATCCTTTTCTTAATAGCACCATCCACGCTAACCAACCATATATCGCCATACATAACAAAAGAATTTTCAAAAGCTATCTTTGCTTGTAACTGCTTGAGTGCAGAATCTGGCGGTAATGTTCCTGCCTTTACCACTTTATAAGTTCTCGTTCCTTCTGTTATGCCTTTTTTATAAAAACCTATGGTGCCATCTGGCAGAAAGATCGGGGTCGACTCAATCTGCATTTGTTCTTGACTGCTTGTTAATTGAATTTTTTCCCCTTTGAGACTAATTGAACCAACTAATTCTTCGTTTGTCCGAAGATCTTGCCACCAGTAAATCAAAGTGCTATCATCCATCCACTGAAAATCTAAAGCTTTTACCCCCGCAATTTTCTGTATTCCACCTGTTCCATCTGAATTAGCGAGGCAAAGCCATCCACCACTTAGAAAGGCCATCTTTTTACTATCTGGAGAGAATCTGGGGGCTCTGCCAGTTCCTATATCGATGATCTCAAAACCAGAAATTTTAGAAGGAGTTCTAACTGTTAGATTAGACTTCTTGGACTGTTGGCTCTGGACCATCACATATACCAGAGCTAAAAGCAAAACCAACACGATTAAAGCTAAGATAAGCCTTTTGTTGTTCATTTTCCCCTCCTTCAGGAAAAAGGTTTGAATTTTAGAATAACTATATTTAAATAACCATAAACCAATTTGTCAAGTACTTTTTTTAAGTAAATCTTAGAATTTTCCGTAATAAAAAAATGGAGCTTCAGATAAAAGACGAAGAAGAAGTCAAACAGTTGAATTTTTAAGAAAATTGGTTTAATACCTTGCCAATCCGAATTTCAAAATATATAATTAATCAAATTATTTTGAATTATGCCAAAGCTTCAGCTCAAAAAGGTAAACAAATTTTTCGATAAAAGTCAGGTCTTGAAGGATATCGACTTTGAAGTGGAGGAGGGTGAGTTTTTCGTCCTGGTTGGTCCCTCTGGCTGTGGAAAAAGCACAATTCTGCGGATGATAGCTGGGTTAGAGGAGATTAATTCCGGTGAGATCTATCTGGATGGACTTAAAGTTAATCATCTACCTGCTAAACAAAGAGACGTGGCTATGGTCTTTCAAAACTACGCCCTTTACCCTCATTTCACAGTCTTTGAGAACCTTGCTTTCCCCTTAAAATTAAGAGGATACAATAAGGAGGAGATTAAAAAGAGTGTCTTTGAAACCGCTGACATTTTAGATATAAAAACACTTCTTCAGAGGAAACCAAAAGCCCTTTCTGGAGGAGAAAGACAAAGGGTGGCTTTAGGTCGGGCTATAGTGAGAAAACCTAAGCTTTTCCTCTTTGACGAGCCTCTATCTAATTTAGATGCTATGCTTAGAGTGCAGATGAGAGGTGAGCTTTTGAAACTGCATAAAAAACTAAAAACCTCTATCCTCTATGTTACCCATGACCAGTTGGAGGCTATGACCTTGGGAAACCGGGTCCTGGTTTTAAAAGGTGGAACTATCCAGCAGATTGGAGCACCTTTTGAGTTGTATAACTTTCCCTTAAATACCTTCGTGGCTTCCTTCATAGGCACACCTGCTATAAATCTTCTTAAAGGAAAGTTAACTCATTCCTTAGAATTTATCTTTGAAGAAAATTATAAACTATCACTCCCGAAAAAATGGGATACGGATTTGAAAGCTCATCTGGGGAAAGAGGTTTACTTAGGGATAAGACCAGAGGATATCAATATATCCACGGAACAGGGAGAGTTTAAATTAGAGTTAGAGCAGATCGAGCCAACTGGTGGGGAGATTTTCCTCTATTTTAAAATTGGAGGGAAAAGGCTGGTGGTCAGGGAAAGGTTCAGGGAAAATCTTTTGGTGGGAAGTTTTTTAGGATTATTTTTTAATCTGAGTAAAGCTTTATTTTTCGATTTTGCTACCGGAGAAAATCTCTTAAAAACGTAAAGAATAACCAGATGGAAAACCTTCAAGAAAAAGGCTCAATTTCGATTTTCAGAAATCTGAATTTCTTTTTAATCTGGGTAGGCCAGAGCGTTTCTTTAGTAGGTGATTTCCTTTATATGATTGCCCTGATGTGGTGGGTCTTAGAGAAGACCGGCTCCACTGCTGCTATGGCAACTGTGGCTATCTGCTCTTCATTACCTTCCATCATCTTAGGACCTTTTGCTGGCACATATGTGGACCGGGTAGATAAAAGAAAGCTTTTAGTCTTGATGGATTTAGGTCGGGGAATACTGATTATTATTCCCGGAATACTCTACTTTATAAATCAATTACAGGTCTGGCATATATTTATAATCGCCGCCTTCCTTTCTTCTATGTCTACCTTTTTCAACCCAGCCTTAGCCTCTTTTATACCGGTTATTGTAAATAAAGTACAACTGATTCGAGCTAATTCTTTATCTCAATTGAGTAATAACCTTTTAGGAATTATCGGACCTGCCTTAGGTGGTGCTTTGGTAGCGCTCTTTGGAACTGGAACTGTAATGTTTCTGGATGCTTTTAGCTTTTTTGTCTCGGTTGTGGCGATATTTTTTATCAGGATAAAAACAGAAAAGGTCTTTGCTCAAGAGAGCAGAAAAAAATTCTTCCACGATCTTCTGGATGGACTTACTTTCATTCGTACCCAATCGGGGGTATTAGGGCTGGTAATCCTATTTTCCCTTCTCAACTTCTTTATCGCTCCGGTGGGGGTTCTAATTCCAGTTCTGGTTAAGAAAATATTGAAAATGGGAGCAGAAGGATTCGGGGTGTTAGGCTCCAGCATTTCTATAGGGATGGTATTGGGTAGCCTTTTTCTGGAAATGATCGGAGGAGTGAGAAGAAAAGGGGCTTTTATCTTGAGCGGAATAGTTGTTGCTGGGATTTTTTTGGCTTTATTCGGAATCTCTGAATCGTTCTGGACTTCCATCTTCTTACTTGGCTGTTGTGGATTTGGTTTCTCATTTGCGAATGTCCTGGTGCCGGTGGTTTTTCAGACCAAAATCCCTCATGATAAACAAGGAAGAGTGTTCGGTACTTTAGGAACTATAGGCGGAGGTCTAAGGCCTGTCTCTTTAGCCTTAGTAGGTGTCTTAGGTGGTCTTTTACCTATTCAGATGATAATCTTTTTGAGTGGAGTTTTAGTTACCTTAGGGGGATTAGGAGGATTTCTGGTTAAGGGGATCAGAGATTTATAGCTCTTTTATTCTCCCCCGGTTGGTCAGGGCAAAAGAGAGATGCTCTAACTCCATAGCCATATTGACCCTTCGCAAAACTACATTTTCAGGTACTTTGAGATTAGTTGGAGCAAAATTTAGAATGGTATGAACTCCGGCATCAACTACCTCATCTACTATCTTTTGAGCGGCGGAGGAAGGAACTGCAATAATCACGATCTCAATCTCGTTTTCCTTCAAATCTCTGGCTAAACTTCTTACATCCGAGACTAAAATCCCCTTATGATTCCTCCCGATTTTTCTCTGGTCATTATCGAAAATCTTTTTTATGATAAAACCCTGTCTGGCGAAATCCTTATAGGAGACCAAAGCTGAACCCACATTCCCCACCCCAACTAAGGCTACGTTCCAGCTCCTGGAAAGACCCAGGATGGAGGCGATTTTATCCTTAAGCTCGTTCACCGAGTAACCTAAACCTCTGGTTCCGAAACTTCCAAAAAAGGAAAGGTCCTTCCTCACCTGGGCTGGAGTAAGTTTATCCCTTCTGGCAAGTTCTCTGGAGGAGATAATAATATAGTTCTCTTTCTGCAAACTCACCAGAGTTCGGTAATAGAGTGACAATCTGCGTATGGTTGATTCTGAGATCCGGCGCATAGTTTTGTGAATTCTTTCACATATTTTATCATAGGATTTAAGATTTGTCAAGGGAAAAATGTGAGACTATCCCAGATTTTATGAAAATGTAAAGGAACAGGAGGAATAGAGCTATGTGGGTTCAAGATTTTGAATCCTTATTTCATTTTCTGACATTCAGGGCAGAAGTAACTTGACCGCTGGTTTAAAACTATTCTCTTGATTTTTATACCGCATCTGGGACAGGACTCCCCTTTTTTGCCATAGACTTTATGCTGAAGCTGAAAAAGCCCTTGTCTCCCTTCAATATCTAAATAATTATCGATGGAAGAACCACCTGAATTCATAGCTTTTTTTAGTATTTTCTGAATTGCCTGGTGTAGTTTCTTTAGTCTATTTGAGCTGAGATTACAGGGTTTTTCCTCCGGATGGATTTTAGCTTCAAACAAAACCTCATCTGCATAGATATTCCCGATTCCAACGATAAATTTTTGATTTAACAGTGTGGATTTAATCCTGCCTTTTCTTGTCTGCACAAGCTTTACGAAGTCAGCTTTAGATAACTCTAAGGGCTCAGGGCCTAAACTTTTTAAATCTTTGATATTTTCAATTCGTGATGATTTAACCAGCTTGAATTTACCAAATTTCCTGGGGTCGTTATACCTTAACTGGCTTTTATCTGAAAACTCTATGTTTAGATGGTCATGTTTTTTTAAAAGAGCTGGTTTTTTAAGATAAATCAGATTACCAGTCATCCCCAGGTGAATAAGGATTAAATTTCCGCTGGATAATAGAAGAATTATATTTTTCCCTCTTCTTTCTACACCTATAATTTTTAATCCTATCAGGTTTCGTTTGAAATAACCTGGCTTATTTTGCAGAACTCT
>JAZDLB010000068.1:0-2735 GCA_043802565.1 Candidatus Zixiibacteriota bacterium
AGCTTTTGTATATACCTGGGCGGTGGAGATGCTCCCTGCCTTTGTTAAGGGGGAAATTACCATAAAAGAGAAAAATTTAGCCCCTCAGATACAACCGATTGGAACCCAGTATGTAACTGAAGGAGATACTTTATTAATCAAAATATCTGCAAACGATCCTGAAGGTGATTCAGTGAAAATAAGCATGTTGAATGGATCTGAGGGCTCATCCTTTGCAGACTCAGGTAATGGAAAAGCTACTTTCCTCTGGGTTCCTCCATTGAACGGACCCTGGTCATCAGTTAACAGCCCTTTCAAGGTTATATTTGTAGCTTTAGATGGAAATAGCACTTCAAAAGAAAATGTGGAGATAAACGTTATAGATAAAAACCTTGGAGCTAAGGGTTATGTTCTGGAGATAGGGGCAGATACAGGTTTTTTCCAAGATTTTGTAACGGTTCCTATTAGACTTATAAACCCTGATTCTATTGGAGCTATGAAATTACTGCTTAATTTTGATCACACTGCACTTTCTTTAGATAGTGTAAGCAAATTAAATACCAGGATTGATAATTGGGAATATTTTCAATATAGATTAAATCAGCCGGAAATAGGTGATGTATTAATCTTAGCTGCAGCAGATGTTCCTAACCCTACCCTGACGCCACCTCTACCTCCGGGTAGTGGAGTGGTAGCCAATTTGAACTTCCAGGTCATACTTGATCCCTGTCCTATTAGTTTGTCTACATTTGTAAGATATATATTTACCGATTCTACAGATAATACCTTGAGCAGTGCTTTGGGCCAGGAATTGATAGGTCAGAATGATATCGAGTACAAAGATGGGTATGTGCTGATTCAATGCCCTAATGATGTAACTGAAGGGGAAGAGAATAATTCAGCTTTACCCAAAACTTATGAACTTTCCCAGAATTATCCAAACCCGTTTAACCCTGTAACTCAGATTAGTTTTGCATTGCCTCAGGAATCTGAAGTAAGTTTGGTAATTTACAATATTAAGGGTCAGATAGTTAACAAACTAATAAATGAGAGAATGAAAGCGGGAAGATATAAAGTCACCTGGGAGGGTACAGATTCAGCCGGTAATAGAGTTGCCAGCGGGATTTATTTTTATAGAATAAAAGCGGGGAAGTATAGTGAAACAAAAAAGATGATAATGGTGAATTAAAAAGCTGGAGGTTATTAAATTGAAGAAGAAATTCTTTCTTTTAGGTTTTATAATTTTGTTTCTGCTTTTTTATTATTCTTTTTCTGAAGCCCAGGTTATTCCTATGCCTAATGATACTATGAAAGTAGGAGGCGGTACCTATGCGAATGATATAATTCAGGTAAATCCAGGACAAGTCAGGGTACCGGTTACATTTTATCTGAGAAATACATTTAATGTAAGAGCATTCGCCCTTAGATTGGTTTATGATTCAACTATTATGTCTCCCCGCACTCCGGATGACTCAAGTTATTCAATGACAACCAGGTCCAGCAGTCTTTCCATTTATGGTGGTGATTTTAGTAAGGCTGGGCAAATAACTTTCTTTGGCGCCGGATATTGGACAGACGAGTTTATAGCTACCGGAAGGGGACCCGTAGTAGAGTTTTATTTTAATATAAAATCTAATGCTCCTGAGGGACCTTACGCTATCAAATTAGAAGATGATTCCGTGAATGGTTTTTATAACTACATGACAGATGTATCAGGGAGTGGTAATTATGTTCCAATTTTATCTAATGGTACTATTTGTGTGGGGAATTGTGCTCCACCGGAGAATCATTCCCCCGTACTTACTTCAGTTAGTCCTAAATCAGTCGTGGCAGATCAGACTTTAACCTTTTCAGTTAACGCCACGGATGAGGACAATGATCCACTTACTTTAACTGCTCAGAACATACCCGAAAACGCATCCTTTCCTCAAGCCGAGGGAACTGGCAGTGTAACAGGAACTTTTACTTTTACTCCTACAGCAGAACAAGCACCAGACACGATAAGCGTAACTTTTATTGTCAGAGATAAATATTTTTCAGCAGATACTATAACTGTAACCATTTACATTTTCGAGGAGACTCAACCTCCTCAGGAACCTACGGATAAATTGAAAATCTTAAGCACTGAGGGTGGTGTTCCAGGGAGCAAAGGGAAATTGGTCCCACTCTATCTTATCAACGAAGAGGATACGGTTTACGGAGTCGAGTTCACTTTAAGTTATAATCATCAGGCGATCATAATTGATTCCATTCTCCCTGCGTCGAGGATAGAGGGTTTTTCAATTTATTCTAATCGGGGGGATAGCTTAGGGAAACTTACTGTCTTGATTTTTGGCTTAGGTAACGAGAGGATCTTACCCGGTTCTGATACCATACTTTATTTAGCCATGAGCGTCGATACCTTGGCTCCATTTGGTAACACCGCCCTTGATCTTATAAGTGGCTGGGAGGCAATAAGCATAGATCCAACTGATTCCTCAAGGGCTTTAGCCCTGACAGATGGTTTTTTTGCTGTAGATAGATTCGGTGATGTGAATTTAGATAGGATAATAAATGTCGCAGATGTTGTTAGTTTAGTAGCTTATATTCTGGGTAATATATCCTTAGACACTCGTCATTGGGATGCGGCTGATATAAACCGGGATGGTAATATAAACGTAGGAGATTTAGTGGGGGTTATTAATACCATCTTGGGCAGATCCATTAATGCTCCGATAGGGACATTGCGTGAGCCTTTAGCTTATCTCCGTTTAGAT
>JAZDLB010000069.1:0-2726 GCA_043802565.1 Candidatus Zixiibacteriota bacterium
GGCTTCGCCTGGATTCATAGATGACTGTATCTGGCATCTTCCTGTCATCACCAGAAGTCTCAACATCTGGCATACCCAAGTTAAGATTTTTCCTCTCGATGATTTCCCTCATCCAGTGCATCAAAATGGCAACCGCTGTCCGCTCAGTTTTGTGCGTTTTCATTTCAAAAGGACTGGGACTTTTGGTCTGCTTTCCTTTTAATTTACTCATCTTCCTTACCCCCAAGAACCTCTTTTCGAAACTCTTTATCCTCTTTTAAATCCTTGACAACTAAATCAACGCACCTCTTGGCGATTTCAAAAGCTGCAGCAATCCGTATAATCTTTACATCACCAAGCCCTTTTATCTTTAAGAATTTCTCCAGTGGCTGGTTTGACATCCCCTTGAATGAACCAAACTTTGAAAGTATCTCTTCTGCGATTTTCTCTGCGGATTTCCCTTTGATACCTGTGGAGATTAGAACTGAGAGCAATTCCGCATCTGAAAGGTTTTCGGCACCAAGTTCCCTGAGCTTGCCACCGGGATGTTGCCATTTTTGAAGTTCATAATCCGTATTTTGTCGATTTTGACCTTGAGGAAGTTCAGCTTTTTTTCTCATATAGTCTCTTTTTATAAAGATTCTTTTCATCCCTAATTTCATCTCTGAATGACTAAAAGTCAATAAAAAAAGCCGTTGCAATTTATTGCCACGGCTTTCCATAAAAATTAAGTTTATTATCAGAATATCATTTTAATGAGAAGAAATTTTTTCTAACCTCTTTTTCCCTCCATCCTTTTTAATCTTAAGTGCTTGGCTTAAGATTTCAAAAAACTTTTTTACCTCAAAGGGCTTAGCCATCAACAGGTCCACAGAGTGGGCTTTTAATTTCTTGCTATCCACCTGAGTTCCCCAGCCAGTTACCATCACAACTACCACCTCCGGCTTTAACGATTTCAACCGCTCTGCCACTTCCCAGCCGGACATCTCCGGCATACTCAGATCAGTAAAGACAATCCCGAATTCCCCTTTTTTAAATAACTCTATCCCTTTCAAGCTGTTATCTACAGCCATAGCCTGGTGTCCCTTTGATCGGAGGAGATCACAGAGGAGTTCCCGGATAGCAGGTTCATCGTCGATTATCAGGACATTTTCAGGCGGGTTTTCCTCTGATATTTTTTCTTTACTCCTTTTTGACTCATCGAATTTTCTTTTCGGCAGTTTCACCGTAAAGGTAGCCCCTTTTCCTTCCTGGCTTTCGATTAAGATCTCGCCATTGTGCCGCACGATTATCCCATAGGCCAGGCTCATGCCCAATCCATTCCCCTTTGGACCTTTTGTGGTGAAGAAGGGATCGAAAACCTTTCTTTTAACCTCCTCGGACATCCCTATTCCCGTATCCGTTACCGAGGCAAGAATATGATTTTCATTTGACTGTGAGGAGATGGTAAGAGTTCCTCCCTCAGGCATGGCATCGAGAGAATTCAAGATCATATTGACGAAAACCTCCCGTAGTTCTGAAGGGTTGCCAGCGACCGGAGCAAGGTTCTTGTTAAAATTAGTTTCGACCTGGATTAAAATCCCTTTCTTCTGAGCCTCATCTTTCCATTTATGTTTAGTTATCTCTATGGACTCCTTTAATATCTCGTTTAGATCAAGCATTTTGAAGTTTTCATCTGTTCTTAAACGGGTGAATTCCTGAATTCGTCTGACCGTCTCTGCTCCATCTAATGCCGCTTTCTCAATCACGCTCAGCCCCTTCTTTGTCTCTTTCTCCTGGGTGGAGAGGAGTAAGAGCTGAGCTCTTCCTAAGATTGCACCTAAAAGGTTATTGAAATCATGTGCCACTCCTCCAGCCATCTCCCCTAAAGCCCTTAACTTCTCAGACTGAATCAACTGCTCCTGTGCCTCTTTCAACTTAGCATAAGCCTGTTTTAAGCTCTCGAAAAGTTTTGCATTTTCAATTGCCACTACCGCCTCATTCGCCAGTATATTCAGCAGAGCCAGATGGTTTTGATTAAACTGTTTTAATCCCAATTTCGACAGGGTGATAACTCCTCTAACCTCCTCCTCATAGATCATAGGTGAGACAATCATCGATTCATCCACATAAGGAGAGCCAGAGATATGCCGGGATCGGGGGTGCCTTTCCCCGTCATCTATTACCTGGGGCTCACCAGCCTGGGCAACCCAGCCTGTGATCCCTTCCCCTATCTTCAAGCGTAAAACCTCCTCTGTTTCCCCTTGATATTCCTCAACCTCACTCCCGAAGGCAACCGGGATAAGCTCATCTTTATTTTCGCTCAAAAGGAAAACCCTGCAGTTATCAAAATCTATCACCTTTTTTATCTCCTCCATAACAGAGGAAGCCACGGTCTTAACATCGTTCAATTTATTCAATCTATTGGTGATATTCCTAATTGCCTCTAACTGGACAATCCATTGCTGAGCCTCTTTGAAAAGGTGAGCATTTTCTACAGTCATACCGATCTGATTTCCTATAGAAAGTAAAAGCTGAACCTCTTCAGAGTTATATCTTCGATTCTTCTGATTGATAACGAAAAGGGTACCCAGTATCTTCCCTTTAGATTTGAGAGGAACTCCCACATAAGAATGTAACCCCTCTTTTTTCATAACCAAGCGGGTTAGTCTTGGATCCTGGACTATATCCTCGACCATAATCGGCTCCCCGGTTAAGGCTATCCTTCCGGAAAACCCCTCCCCTAATTTTAATCTGTCAACTCCTTT
>JAZDLB010000070.1:0-3262 GCA_043802565.1 Candidatus Zixiibacteriota bacterium
TTACCCTCTGGTCCTGAGGATATTTAAAGATCACGATATCACCGGCTTTAGGTTCTCTTAGAGCTGGTAGATGAATGTTAGTAAAGGGTATGGGAAGCCTGGAGCCATAGATGAACTTGTTAGCTAATAAAAAATCCCCAATTAAAAGGGTATCCTCCATTGAGCCGGAAGGGATTTTATAAGCCTCCACCACTGAGGCTTTGATCATCAGGGCTAAGATCAAAGCTATGCCAAAAGATTCAATATACTCTCTCAAAATCGATTTCTTCCTTTTGGGCTTTTCATTTTTTGGTAATAGTTTCATCCTTTCCTCCTGTAGAGATTGATCTCTTTTTAAATTATACGCTTATCTAGAGCCTCCGTTTCAAGATTTTTTTCATTCTTTAAATTCACCTTCTTCTCCTCTTTTATCCTCTATCTCAGTTTCTTCTTCCTTCTGAATTTTAACCCAATCTAAAAAATGTTCCCTTTTTATCTCCTCTTCAGAGATTTTGCCAGTAAGCCAGCTTTTATTCATTGGAAATTTCTCCGGATTCAGATGAGCGTTATAAAAATGCCAGATAATAATGGCTGAAGTAGCCAGAAGGGCTTCATCCGAATGCGCTTCTTTGGCGATATCCGCAATAAACTTAGGAAAAATCCTTAAGGTCGGCTCTAAAAACCAGAGGATCAATCCGGACAACACCATCACCACCATTCCCCAATAAACTGCCCAGTAATCGAACTTCTCCACATAGGTGAATTTGCCGAACTTTGCTCTTTCCCTTTTCCTCCCTAAGAAATAGTTCAGCATTATCCAGAGGTCTTTGAAATCCTTTATCCTGGGGAGTAGCTCCTTAAAGATTTCCCTCCCTTCTCGACTGAAGGCTAAGTATAGAAGATGGTATAAGGCAATCCCAATTAGCCCCACTGCCCCAATCCGATGTAGTATCCTTCCTGCCTGCAGTCCGCCAATTGTGGAGAAAAAAAACTTAGCCCAGTCTGTTTCATGAAATTTTAACGGCAATCCCGTGATGATCAGAATCACAGTGGAGACCATCAGGATGATATGCTGAATCCGAATATTCAGGCTCAGCCGGGGATACATCACCACCTCTTTAATTCTCTCCTCAGGTGGTGCGATCTCGATTTCCTCTTCCCTCAGCTCCGCATACCTATCCTTAAGCTCTTTCTGAAGCTCTTCCTTGGCTCTTTCCTTGACTAACTTTTTGATCTCCTCTTTGAGATGTGGGGTAAGAGATAAATCCTTAGTTAAATCCTTCCATAGCTCCTGTTCTATTTCCTGTTGGAGTTTTTCTGGATTCAACTTTGAATTGTCTTCTTTTTTCTTTTTCCCGAAAAATATTCCCAATTTATTATATCCTCTTTTATTCTTCACCTGTTCTTCTAATCTTTAACTTTTTCCTTAAATCCAGTATGATATAAACGACTAGAGCCAGCATCACCGATAGAGTCAGATACTTGAAGAACTGACCCACATAATAGATTATCCCGGCCTCTTTTTTGGCAGGATTAACGTGAATCTTTCCTTTGGCGAAGTTCTCGCTAGCCCCCGGATGACATTTGCCACAGGTCCTGGGTATATTAGCGATATGGATGGAGGAGCGAGGGTCATCCGATTTAAAGATAGCATGCGACTCATGACAGCTGGCACAATTTGCCACAGTCTTAGCACCAAATTTTATCGCCACTCCGTGAAAACTTTCCTTATAGGTCTCCACTGGCTCAGTGGGTATATCATACTTTTTGATCAATTCCATATTAGCATGGCACCTGGCGCAGGTGGCTGAGACCAGGGTTAAGAAAACAGTAGATTTGGGGTCGGTATGTTCTCTTATAGTATGCTCTCCATGGCAATCTGCGCAGGATGGAGCTGCCAGGATATGTTTTTTCCTGAGGGCCTCCCCATGCACACTTATCTTATATATATCATAGATATTAACGTGGCAGGTTCCGCAGGTTTGAGGAATATGCTCCTTGTTAGTGCGGGACAGGGTATCGGATTTATCGAAGATGTAATGGGAGCCGTGACAATCCTGGCAGGCTGGAGCTTTGATATCGACTAAGGCTATAGCCCTTCCGTGTACGCTCTCTCCATATTCTTTATATCTATCTAAATCTGGAGCGCCGGCTAAGTTCCCTTTATAATGGCATCTCTGACAATTAACTTTCTGCAGATTTCTACATGGGAAAACTGTGGCATCTATATGACAATACACACAGCCTTGCTTCTTATGTACAGATTTATAGTAAAGCTCGGAATCTATATACAGGGAGATGACCTTACCATCTGGAAGTACTTTCTTTAAGTTGGGATTAGAATGACAGCGCTTACATTCCTGATTAAGAGGAAGCTCTTGAGCTTGAAGGTGAATCAGGAAAAAGATAAAAAAAAATAGGAGGATGATAACTATTCTACTTTTTCTCATCTTCTCTGCCTTCATATTTACGTTCATATTCTAAAGGATGTTCAACTTTGAGCTCTTCTAAAGAGATCTTGCCATCAATCCATATACGGGACATCGGAAATCTTTTAGGGTTCAGATGAACTATATATAGATGCCATAAAAGTATTACCACCGCGATTATCACTCCTTGATAGCTATGCACCACTCTGGTTATATCGATCACCCATTTGGGAAGCACAAGCATAGCTTGGGTTTGATACCAGAGGAAAAGCCCGGTTATTATCATAAGAAAGGAGCCTGCTATTACGGCCCAGTATTGAAATTTCTCCGGCGGAGCATATTTATCGATCTGAGGGTGTTCAGATGAAAGCCCTAAGGTAAATTTAACGCTTTGAAAAGCATCTTTAAAATCCTTGAATTTTGGAAACATTAAAAGAAACTCCTCATGTCCATATCGAGTAAAAACGATATAGAAAAAATGATAAAAAGCTACGAAGATTAAAAGGATGGCGGCGAATCTATGAAAAATACCCCTGGCAATCACCCCTCCTTCTAAGGTAATTATCAGTTTGCCAAACCAGGAGTTGTGAAATTTCAAGGCCAGGCCGGTGATTATAAGGATTATGAAGCTGACCAGAAGCAGGAAATGCTGAACCCTTTGACTGCGAGTAAACCTTTCCACCATCATTTTTTCTTCCATAATCTGCTCTCTTTCTTATGAATCGTAGTGCGACTCTTTCAGGGTCGCCATAGCGAGGCTAATCCGCCTCTGGCGGACTAGACCTTGACGGCCTCGCGCTACAGTCCTCTTATTTTTCTTCTTCTTCCTAAAACATCTAAAACGATATAAGCCA
>JAZDLB010000071.1:0-2166 GCA_043802565.1 Candidatus Zixiibacteriota bacterium
GTCTTGCTTTTATTCAATTCTTCTAAAATTACCGCAGTCAAATCCATATCCTCTTTAGCATAAAGCACATTTCCACCGGAGGAATCTAAGACCAAAGCATAGCCATCTCTGATTGCTACTAACTGGATAACCGCATTGATCTTATCTATAAGGGGTTTGGAAAGTTCCCTTTCCCTTCTGGCCGCCTCACCTTCAGGACCTAAGATCTTCGAAGCATATTCCTGATACTCTTTTTGTTTGGCTATAATCTGTTGCTGTTTCTCTTTTCTCTTAGCTTCAGTCAAAAGTGAACCCTGTCTTTCTAACTCATCCTGCAAAACCGCAACCTCTTTTTGCATAGTATCAGCCTGGCTCTGCCATATAGATAACTGCCGGTTGAACCTCTCCTGAGCATCCTGAAACTCTTTATATTCTACTTTTAACCTTTCCACATCCACATAACCGATCTTGGGTTGCTGAGCTAGAAGTGCTTTAGATAAAGGAACTGTTACTAAGAGTACAAACCCGAAAAGACAAACCACTTTTTTAAACATCAAAATCCTCCTTTTTTGCTATGCTAATATATGTTTTTTATCTTAATTTACAAGAAAAGTTTTTTAAAGGTATCCTTGGCTTCTTTTCCCACTAAGGTTATTATGGTATCATTTTCCTTGAGGATGGTTTCCCCTTTTGGGATGATTATCTGGTTCTCCCTTAAGGCTGCTATAATTATACAATCTTTGGGAAGGGTTAGTTTGGAAATTTTCTTATCGATTAAAGGAGAATCCGAAGATAACTGGGTCTGAAAGATTTCAACTTCACCTCCTTTTAAGGCTAAAAGGGGAATAAACATTCCGGCATCGATCTTCTCCTCGATTAGCGAGCCGATTATCCTGGTTGCAGAAACAGTTGTATCCACCCCTAAAGTTTGAAAGACCTCCTCATTTTTTGGATCATTTACCCGGGCAATGGTCCTGGGTATAATATATAATATTTTAGCCATCTGGCAGATGATCAAATTGTCCTGATCTGTGCCAGTTACAGCCACTAATACATGCGCCCGATTAACACCCATATCCATCAGAGTACCAAGCTCAGTCCCATCTCCTAAGATTACCTGTTCCCCTAATTCCTCTGAGAGTTTACTATATCTGGCTGGATCTTTTTCCACCAACAATATCTCATGTTTCTCTGAGATAAGCATCCGGGCAAGACTATGACCTACCTGACCTCCACCTACTATGATAACATACATCTTGATTTCACCTACCTTTAGATATCATTCAAGGTTTTCTAAAAGAAGACTTTTAATTTTTTCAGCTGAATCTATGGTTGGACAGATTATATTTAAACCTAATTCTTTAAAAGCCTGAGCCCTTTTGGGATCGTAAACTCTTAATAATATCTTAGGGGTTTTGAATTTTTCTCTCACCAGTTGAGCTGCCATTAGATTAGTATTATCCTCATTGGTCACGGCAATAAAGGCTTCAGCTTTTTCTATCCCGGCACTTTTTAAAGCCTCCTCATCCATCCCTATCCCTAAGATGGTTTTACCCATGAACTCTCTGTCCAGTCTTTTAAACGAGCCTGGGTTCTGGTCTACAACGGAAACCTCATCCCCCTTTGCCATAAGCTGATTGGCCAGCAATGAGCCCACCAGACTACATCCTAAAATTACCACTTTCATATTTTACTCCTTATCCAAATGGATTAACTTCCTTCTGGAAGTTTATCTAAAATAACTTCACACGGAGCTTTTCGGATCAAGATATCTGTTGTCCTTCCCCAGAGAGCCTGAACCCCTCTTAGATTAGTGCGCATACCCAAGACAATCACATCTACCTGATTATCCTTAGCTGCCCGGATTATCCCCTCACCTGCTTCCCGTGCCCTCTCGATTAAAGTTACCGGAGAAAGATTATGAAGCTCTACAATCTCTTTACCCCGATTTAAAGCCTGATTTGCTTTTTCCTCAGCCTCAGGCATAGGAGCATTTAAGGGCAGAGTGCGAGGGATTTCTATCACATAGGTCAACACTATTTCCGCCTGATGTTCAGCTCCTAACCGACAGGCCAACTCAATCCCTCTTTCTGAATATGGCGTACCTGATGTAGGAACTAAAATCCTTTTCAATGCTTCAACTGACCTGTGAGCCTTAGCTACCTCTGGCTTAATCTGAGGTGGCGG
>JAZDLB010000072.1:0-3788 GCA_043802565.1 Candidatus Zixiibacteriota bacterium
CTGCCTATTACGATTTTCTTACATTTAGAACAATAGGTATTCTCTCCTTCGTGACCTGGCACATTCCCTATATAGACAAACTTCAGCCCACATTCTAAAGCAATTTTTCTTGCCTGCTCTAAGGAAGAAACTGGAGTAAGCGGGAGATTCTTTAATAGATACATCGGGGTAAAACGTGTGAAATGAACCGGCACATCCGGACCTAAGTTATTTAAAATCCACAAACACATCTTTTTGATATCACCCATATTATCATTCAAAGTAGGAACCATTAAATAAACTATTTCATACCAGATGCCGATTCTTTTCAATTCTTTAAGACACTCCAGCACCGGTTGTAACTTTCCACGGCAGATCTCCTGATAATATTTTTCCGTAAAAGCCTTGAGGTCGATTTTAACTGCATCTAACTTTTTGCACAGTTCAATCAAAGGCTCAGGCTGAATAAATCCTGCTGAGACCATCTCGCTTTTTACTCCTTTTTCTCTGCCCAATTTGGCGCAGTCCAGCATATATTCATAAAATACCACTGGCTCGGAATAGGTATAAGCGATTGAAGGACAGTTTCCTTTTAAAGCATATTCCACCACTGTTTGAGGTGAAAGCTCGTAATTATAAGTCTGCTCAGGTCTGGCTTGAGAAAGCTCCCAGTTTTGACAGAATTTACAGTTTAAATTACATCCGGCTGTGGCTATAGAGAAAGCATCCGTTCCCGGGAGGAAATGAAAAAATGGTTTCTTCTCAATTGGGTCTTTATGGAAGGAAGGAGCTAAGCCATACACTAAAGTATAGTAAACCCCTTTTTGATTCTCCCTAACTCCACAATAGCCCCTCTCCCTATCACCGACCCTGCATTTCCTCGGACAGATCTGGCATTCTATCTCTTTATGCTCAAGCTTCTTATAATATTTTGCCTCTATATGAGAAAGTCTGCCACTCGAACTTAAAGCATAAGCTGTATCCGGAAAAGTTAAATAAGGAACTTTAGAGATTAAATTTGAACAAATAGCACCTCCAGTCCCGGCTAAAGAATATTTAAAAAATTCTCTTCTCTCAAATTTCTTCATCTTACTTTGCAATTAAAGATTTATCTCGATCTTTTCAATCTCCCCTAAAGAGGCTTTACCTAAATTATGATTTTTATCTGCGGCTGTAAAGATATACTTTGGAGAAAGCCCGGATTTTTCCAAAGCAGGGATTCCTTTTTTCTGTCGAAGCTGGTTTATTATCTGATAACCGATAAAATCTAAAGCTACCGGGTCTGAGCTAATTATTATTCCCTGGTAATCCTCATTCCACCCGGGATGATAAGAAGGACCTCCTTTATATTGAATCGTTAAAGCATCACAGATAATCAACCTGTTCTGGTCTCTTATTTCAGGGAGGGCATTCAGGTCAGCCACGAATGGATCACAGCCATCCTCGTGATATTTATTTGGGTTGTTAATTGCCCCATAGTAATTTTTCAGGGCACAACTTACCCCCGAGAGTCCATGATCCTTTAAAATCGGTAGGTTTACCTGAGCGTTAGTATAGTTTAATAAAATCTTGCTCAAGCGGCTTCCGATATTCAGATGTTCGTACAAATCACCTGAATATCCTATTCCCTCCGTATCCGTCCCGAAACAACGTAAACCATCGTGATTAAAATTCAGTGGAAAACCAACTTCCTCCAATTCATCATTTGACCTATCCCAGACGATGATGTTCTTCTCCTTTATCCCACTTTCTTTGAGTAAATTGACAAAACTTAAAGCCACTTCCGGATGAGTGGAAGCTCCTTTCCCTGCCAGACAATTTACTTTCAAACCCAAGATATCCTTTGGAGAATAGAATCTTCGAATAGAATCCCTGAAATCGAGGTCACCAGTATATGTAGAAAGTCCTTTTTTGATCATATCTGAAAGGATAGTTGAATCTATCCTCCTTGAGTTATTCAACACTCTTCTGGTGCGAATAATTACTACTTTAGACTTAGTCAAATCGACCTCAAAATCTACAATTTCTATCTAAAATACGACTTTAATGCAAAAAACATTAGATAACCAGACCGAAGTCTTGTGATTGTATTAAAGTTTAAATTTTTGAATCCATACTATTTGATAGATCCTTACTCAGAGAGGTCTCTGAAAAAGTGGAAAAGAGCGGTCGGACAAAGGTGTCCAACCTATCCTACGGTGGCTACGAGCCCGCCTGCCCGTATGGGCGCCAGACGTAGTCTCCGTTTCTCGGCCGAAAAATCGACACTCTTTCTTCCCGTAGGCTTCCGCCTTAGGCGGACCAGCCCAGCCCTTCAACAACCTCAGGGTGGTGAGTCTTCGACCCTGAGCTCAGACCGAAGGGCAAAGTCGAACCACAAAACAATCTTTCAGAGCTCTTACAGATTTTTATTGACAGCTTTAAATTGAGGCTTATATTTTAATGAAATTAAATCCATGGCTCAAGCAATGGAAAGGAGGGTCAAATGTCAGTTAAAGCTTTTATCTTAATCGAGATGGAGCCTAAAAGTATTAATGGAGCCATCCAATCCTTTAAAGGAATTCCCCAGGTGAAATCTGCCACACCGGTTGCAGGACCTTATGATATTGTGGCAATCATTGAATCTGAAGCCTATGAGGATATCCCCCGGATAATTACCAAAGAAATACAGGGTGTGGAAGGGGTAATTAAAACTACTACTCTTTTAGCTTTCGAATAAAAACTAAAACGTCGGGTCTAAAGCCCGACGCTGATCTTTCAGAGAAAGTTCCGCTCAAAAATGTGGGATTGTATCTTTGAACTAAATAGCTTTACCTTCCTCGGCGGTCTTTTCTCTCGACTGCAGCTTTTTTCTCTTCGGTCTTTTTCTCGGTCTTCTCTTTTTCCAGGCGATCATCTATACCATTCCCATTTTTATCTATAAAATAATCATATCTGTCTTTACCTTCTTCTTTCAGACTCCCTTTTAGCCCTTTAAGTATCTTGGATATTCCTGTTTTCTTTTCCGTCTCAGGTTTCTTTACTTCAGCTTCCTTAGCTTCCTCTTTTTTCATCTCTTTCGCAGATGAACTTTCTTCCTTTCTTTCTACCGTAGAGGGTACCGGTTTTGTTTCTCCTTTCTGCTCTTTATCAGCCACGCTATCCTTCTTGGGGATTCTCTCTATGGCTAAAACCGAAGAGAAAAGAAAAACTGAGAGTAAAAACAAAACCAGGATTAAAAAGACTCTTTTCATTTTTATTCACCTCACTTTTTCCTCTCAGTTTTATTTCTTTTGACCTCAACTCTTTCCCGGTTAATCTGACTGCTTCTCTCTTTATGGATCTCTCTACTTTTTTGCTCATACTTTGGAGATTCAAGGCTTCTCGCTTCAGGATTGCTTTTCTCCCGGGGAACCCTTTCCGCTTTGAATTCTTTTTCCTTTGTTCTTTCCTTCTCAAGTATGATATCTCTATCTCTTAATTTCTTTTCTTTAGCTTTTCCTTTTTCCGGCACAAAATTTCCATCCCGGTCTTTTATTCTTTCTTTAGATTGATACTCATCTCGATAATTCTCTTTGTTCTGTTCTAGTCTTCCATCTTTTCCTGGAGATTTTTCTTCCAGATAATCAGTTCGGGAGCGAGTTTGTTTCTCTGCTCTACGAGCCTTATCCGCCTGAGGCGGATTATCCGCAGGTAATGTCCTTCTCTCTTTGATATGCCGATATTCCTTCTCCTTCCAGCTTCGATATTCTTTTTTAACCGGGTCTTCAGAGACGTATTTTATTCGTTGATTTATCTTAGCATGCACTCTTACGGTTTTACTTTTCTCC
>JAZDLB010000073.1:0-4402 GCA_043802565.1 Candidatus Zixiibacteriota bacterium
GATATCAGATTGGTGCTTTTTGGGATAGGTTTGTAGCGCTTTTGGTAGATTATGGTCCGCTTATTCTTTGGGGTGGCTTGACGAGAGCTGGAGAGTTACAGGAGATAATCGGCGTCATTGTTGGTATCTGGATGATAATCAACTTTGTCTTAATTCCTCTGGCGTATAATGGGATGACAATAGGAAAGAAAATACTCGGGCTAAGGGTTATTCCTTATTCAAGCTTTGTAGCTGGTGTCGGTTTTGAGCTTGGTCTAGCGCGGTTTGTCATAAGAGAGATAATCAAATTTTTCCTTATGCCGTGGTTAGGATTAATAAATCTAATTGTTTTACTGCTATCTAGGCATAGAAGAGGAATGCACGACTTTATTATCGGCTCAATCGTTGTTTCAACAAAGTCAGGGCCCCTTACGGCACGGGATTACTCGCAAATCCAGCCAGAAGAACAAGAAATAGAACGGATAAAACTAGAATACAACAAGCTCGCACCTAAAAGCCAAGTTGCTTTCTATCAAGTCTATCAAAACTTACGTAAAGTGGGAGATGGACTAGTAAGATACATAAGGAGGTTGCTTGAGGGGAAGGGGAAAGAGGAGAGTGGCTTCAAGTGTACAGAATGTGGTAATAATCTCCGAAAAGGAGAGAGCTATTGCTCAAGCTGTGGTTGTAAAATAAATTGGGGGCATTATCAAGATGATTAACTACGAGGATTTGTTGGTGCGGGAATTGGATTTCCCGCACCTTTTGATGATCAAATAATAAAAAATCCCACCTTGAGGCAAGGTGGGATTACAGAATTATGTCCGACAGAAACGTTGGACGTTACGAAAAAGATGGAAGGCTGAAGTCTTCGCCAGGATCCTGTGGACAAGACCTTGAGGGCCTTTCGTTACACGGTTTATTCGTAGTGCGACCCTTTCAGGGTCGCATAAAAAAGGGACAGAACAATGTTCTGTCCCTACAACTCAAAATTTAATATTCCTCGCATTTTATCTGATAATAACTTCTGTCATGATCGCAGGAGGGGCATTTTAATGGTGGTTCTGTGCCATAATGGACATATCCGCATTCTCGGCATACCCAGTAAACTTTCTCCGATTTTTTGAAAACCGTTCCAGCTTCTACTTCCTTCAAAAACTTGCGGTATCTTTCCTCATGATGTTCTTCTGCTTTAGAAATTGCTTTCAGTCTTCTGGCAATCTCGGAAAAGCCCTCTTTTTTAGCAGTCTCTGCAAATTCAGGATACATCACAGTGTTTTCATAGTGTTCTCCAGCAATGGCGGCTTTGAGGTTCTCTGCAGTAATGCCTAAAATGGTGGGGGTAGAAGCTTCTACTTTTATCTCATCTGATTTTTCACTGCTTTTACTTTTTAATTCCTGGATTAGATTAAAAAGCCACTTGGCGTGCTCTTTTTCATTATCTGCAGTGGTAAGGAATATCTCAGCTATCTGCTCATACCCTTCCTGACGGGCGATCTTAGCATAAAAGAAGTATCTGTTCCTTGCCTGGCTCTCACCAATGAATGCTTTAGCTAAATTTTCAATTGTTTTTATCATAAGCTATTACCTCCTGTTTTTAAGTTTACAAATCAGACCTTTTTAGGTCTTACGATTAAGCAAACAAAAAAATTTGTGAGAGGTTCTGAAAAAGTTGTAGAGAGTGGTTGGGTCCAGAATGGATCCATTCGGACAAGGGTGCCCGACCCACGAAAATCAATACCCGTTGAGCCCGTAGCCCGTAGGTGGGGCTCCCAGCCCCACAAAATGAGTTATATTTGTCGTTAATGGAATAAGTGTTTACACTTAAGTCAGTTATTAATACTTACTTAACTTATTAAGAGAACTAAGCAGGATTTTATCTTTTATCGGATGAAAACCTTCAGGTGTCTATCTCTAAAAAATAGAAAGCTGAAGTCTTCCTCGACAAAATCTTTTTATAAGATGTCGAATCCTGAGTTCCGTCTTTTGAAAAATAAATGAAGCGTGCTTTATTTTAAACCTTCCAGACTTATCCTCAGGAAGAATAAATTCCTTGATTTAAAAATATAGCGGATGTATATTCTAACCTTGAAGAAATTTTGAGAAGGAATATGAGAAAATATAAAGAGAAGAAAAAAGTTATTATCTTAGGCTCGACCGGTTCAATTGGGAAAAGCGCTCTGCAGGTTATTAAGGATTTCAAGGATAGATTTGAGGTTTTCGGGCTATCGGCACACAAGAATTTCGAGCTGTTTAGATGCCAGATAAAGGAATATAAGCCTAAAGTAGTGGTATTGACTGAGGAAGATACCTACGAAAAAGTTAAAAAGGAGCTTCCCGATAATAAGATTAAAATATACTTTGGTGCCGATGGCATTAATAAGATGGTATCTTTCCCAGAGGTGGATATGGTTATAAATGCCATAGTGGGTTCAGCCGGGCTTATGCCCAGCTTTGCTACCCTTCAGGCGGGAAAGACCTTAGCTCTGGCGAATAAGGAATCTTTAGTTATGGCGGGTGAACTTCTCACCGGTCTGGCAAAAAAGAAAAGGCTTGAAATTCTTCCGGTGGATAGCGAGCATTCCGCTATAAAGCAATGCCTGCAGTCCGGGAAGAAAAGCGAGGTTAAAAAATTGATTTTAACTGCCTCTGGTGGCCCATTCTATTTAAGCAAAAGGAAAGATTTCTCTAAAGTTACCATAAAACAAGCCCTTTCACATCCCACCTGGGAGATGGGTAAAAAAATCACCGTAGATTCAGCTACCTTGATGAATAAAGGGTTAGAAATAATCGAAGCTCACTGGCTTTTTGAAATACCAGCATCTCAGATAAAAGTTATCATCCATCCACAATCAGTGGTTCACTCTATGGTAGAGTTCGTAGATGGCTCAATTATAGCCCAGATGAGTAACCCGGATATGAAAATGCCATTACAATATGCTTTGCTATATCCTGAAAGGATAAAAACAAATAACAGTTTTTTAGACCTTACCAGAGTAAAAAATCTTACCTTTTTAGAACCAGATTTAAGAAGGTTTCCCGGACTCAAGCTCTGTTATTTTGCCCTGGAATTAGGGGGGACTGCTCCTTGTGTTCTTAATGCAGCCAATGAAGTGGCAGTTGAATCTTTTCTAAATAAGAAACTCTCATTTGATAAAATCCCTCTTCTGGTAAGGAAAGTTCTATCAAATCATAAGGTAAAGCAGAATCCGAGCTTAAAAGAGATATTGGAGGCTGACAGGTGGGCAAGAAAGGAAAGCTTGAATTTTATTCAGAGGAAAATTAGATGATAAATATCATATCCTTCATAGTGGTATTAGGGGTTTTAGTTTTCGTGCATGAGTTAGGACATTTCTTAGTAGCTAAAAGGATGGGGATTAAGGTAGAAAGGTTCTCTTTAGGCTTTCCACCTAAGATGATAGGCAAAAAGATAGGTGATACAGAATATTGTATCTCCTGGATACCCTTAGGTGGATATGTGAAGATGGCTGGAGAAAATCCAGAGGAGGAAAAGGATAGATGGGAGTCCTATGAATTTATGGGCAGGCCACCCTGGCAAAGAGGTTTAATAATCTTTGCTGGTCCACTTATGAATTTCCTCTTGGCTATTTTTGTATTCTGGGGTGTGGTCTTTTTTAGTGGAAAAGAGATAGTGCATTATGATAAGACCACCATAGGATTAGTGGGTAAAGATTCACCAGCAGAAAAGGCTGGGCTTAAAAGTGGAGACCAGATCCTTTCAGTTAACGGGATTGAGGTTAAAAATTTCATGGATATGGCGGAGATTATCTACAAAGAGGTTGAAAATCCGGTGATTTTGAAATGGAGAAGAGGAGATCAGATTTATGAGACTCAAGCAACTACTTTTAAAGAAAAGGTTGAAGATCAGGATGGTAAACCTAAGGAGGTAGGGAAGATAGGGGTAAGCCCTGCGTATACCATTATTCGCCTGAATATTTTTCAGGCATTTTTGGAAGGGGTCGGGTTGACTATTTTTATTACTGTCGAGTCGGTCAAATTCGTAGTCGGACTTTTCACCGGTGCGGCTTCTTTGAAGAATGTTAGAGGTCCAATCTTTATTGCCCGCATAGCCGGGGAGACTGCCAAATTAGGACTGGCAAGTTTTTTCTCTTTTATAGCTTTACTTTCGGTTAACCTCTCGATAATTAATATTCTTCCCATACCGGTGTTAGATGGAGGACACATACTTTTCTTGGGTTTGGAAAAAATAAGAAGGAAGCCTCTATCTCTAAAGCAGAGAGCTATTATCCAGCAGATTGGACTGGCTTTTCTTCTTGCTCTGATTGTCTATGTGAGCTATAATGATATTTTGAGATAGAAAAATTTTATTGTTTTCAATAAATCTTGACATATAAGATGGAAATAAATATCTTTCTGCACTGAGTTGGTGAAATTATTCACA
>JAZDLB010000074.1:0-2548 GCA_043802565.1 Candidatus Zixiibacteriota bacterium
GATCCTTCCATGGTTGCCCAAGGTTTCGTCGGGCGTAAAGCCCGACGCTACAATTAACCTCACCCTTTCCCTCTCCGGTGAGGAGAGGGAATAAAAATACCCTCCCCTATAGGGGAGGGATAGGGTGGGGTCAAATAAAACGCCCTACGGGCATTACGGTTTTGTACAGCTACATCTTATTCTCCTGACACTTTCAAAAATTTCCTTTTACCTACCTTTAAGAGTTTTTCACCTTTGATTTTTACCTGTAAATTTTCATCCTCTACTCTTTGATTATCTATATAGACCCCTCCCTGCTTGATCAATCTGCGGGCTTCGGAAGAAGAGGAACAGAGCCTGGTTTCAGTTAATAATTTTACAATCCAGATTTCTGGTTGATCTGATTTCAATTTGAAGACCTCTATCTTTTCGGGCAGTTCTTTTTTCGAAAAAACTTTTTCAAATTCTGCCTGGGCTTTTTCGGCCTCCTTTTGATTATGATACAATTTCACAATCTCAAAGCCTAATTTTTTCTTCCAGCTCATCGGATTGACTTCTTTTTTTTCTAAATCCTTTTTAATCTTTTTGATTTCGTCTTCAGGAGTATCGGTTAAGAGTTCAAAGTAAGGATAGATCAGTTCATCCGGGATAGACATTATCTTGCCGAAGATCTCTTTTGGCGGCTCATCGATCCCGATGTAATTCCCGGTCGATTTGCTCATCCTCTGGACTCCATCTATTCCAGGCAATACTGGCAGAGTTAAAATAATCTGTTTTTCCTGACCGAATTGTTCCTGAATCTGTCGGGCCGTTAATAGATTAAATTTCTGCTCAGTTGCTCCAATCTCCAGGTCTGCTTTTATGGCTACTGAATCGTATCCCTGCATTACTGGATAGAAAAGCTCATGCAGGCTGATGGGGCTTTGCTCTTTATACCTTTCCGCAAAATCGTCTCTTTCCAGGATACGGGCTAAAGTAAATTTAGAAGCTAAACTCATTACTTCCGGAAAGCTCATTTTAGAGAACCATTCTCCGTTATAATGGACCTCGGTTTTTTTCTTATCTAAGATTTTAAAAAATTGGACTTGATAAGTCTCTGCGTTTTTTCTGACCTGGTCATAGCTTAACTGAGGCCTGGTCTCAGAACGACCGGATGGATCACCTACCATTCCAGTGTAATCCCCAATGATAAGCACTACCTTGTGACCCAGCTTTTGAAACTGTTTCAGTTTCCTGATCCCCACGGTATGTCCCGGGTGAATATCCGGAGCAGTAGGGTCGAATCCCATTTTTATCCTGAGGGGCTTATTCTCTTTGATTGAACGTTCCAGTTTTTTGATAAGCTCCTCTTCCGGGATAATCTCAACTGCACCTCTTCTTATCAATTCTAACTGCTCTTTTACTCCTAACATCCAGCCTCCGGCTAACGTAGTTTTTAAAGTTAGTCCTTATGAATCCGAAATCGGAAAACTATTTGATTTATATATAATTATTTTCAGACAAAAATCAAGGTAAATTTAGGAGAAATCGTCTTTAGTAGGGGCATCCGCCTCTGGCGGACCGTGCCCCTACAGAATTGCCAGGTCCCCTGGCGGCCACACATAACTTTCTTCCCCGAATTAAAAAATTATTTCCCTTGACACTTATTTCGTAAATATTTAAAATTACAAGTATGTTAAAGCTGAAAATCAATAAGAAGTTTTACATTATTCTCGCAGTAATAGTGCTGGTTTTTATATTGCTTGCCATCTCCCTGGCTAAGACCTATCAGACCTGTAAAAAAGACCTTCCATCTTTAGCTCAGTTACATAACATTGAGCCAAACCTCTCTACCAAACTCTATTCGGCTGATGGAAAACTGATAAAAGAGTTTTATACAGAAAGAAGGACCTTAATCCCCTTAAAAGAAATGCCCTCTTATCTGGTGGACGCTCTTTTAGCGGCTGAAGATAGAAAATTCTATCATCACTGGGGAATCGACCTGTCCGGGATAACCCGAGCCTTGATAAAAAACCTTCTTCACTTAAGAAGATCTGAAGGAGGATCTACTATAACTCAGCAGTTAGCAAGAACGCTTTTCTTAACTCGCGAGAGAACCATCTCCCGCAAGATCAAGGAAGCTTTAATTGCTCTAAGGATCGAAAGGACCTATTCCAAGAATGAGATCCTGGAATTATATCTGAACCAGTGTTATTTCGGCAGAGGTGCTTATGGCATTCAGGCAGCCGCTCAAGTTTTTTTCAGCAAGGATGCCAGGGAACTTTCAATACCCGAATGTGCTCTTCTGGTAAGCGTTCTCCCCGCACCTGATCGCTATTCCCGCTTCGATCCACCTAAGTCAGCCATAAACCGCAGAAATTCAGTTCTGAAAGCGATGGTAGATTACGGAAAGTTGACAGAAGCAGAATATGACAGCTTAAAAGCATTTCCCCTTCAGCTTAAACCTTCTTCCCTGAAGACCGGATTGGGACCTTATTTCTGCGAGATGGTCAGACAATATCTTATAGAGAAATACGGGGAGAAAAGCCTTTATAGCGGGGGACTCCTGGTCTATACTACCCTGAATTCA
>JAZDLB010000075.1:0-4310 GCA_043802565.1 Candidatus Zixiibacteriota bacterium
GAACAAAAACGTTCAGATGGGGACTTTAGCTAAGAAGGTTAAGGATAAAGATTTTTTTAAAAATCCAGACCGGGTTAAAGTGGTTATGGATAAAAATGGAAATGCCATTTATTTTTCAAGATTTCCCATTCCTTTTCAGAGGAAAAAAGAAAAAATAGATTATTACGAACATATCGGAGTTTATGCTTTTAGAAAAAAGTTTCTTTCAAAATATGCACAATTGAAACAGACCCCCTTAGAGAAAAGTGAAAGCTTAGAACAATTAAGAATTCTGGAAAACGGCAATAGGATAAAAGTCCTTTTGACAAAATATGGTTCCAAATCTATAAATTCCCACGTAGATTTAAAAGGATTAAAAAAGAGGTCTTAAATTGAACCCAGAGAAAGTTCCCAAATATATCTTCATAACCGGTGGAGTGGTCTCTTCCTTGGGCAAAGGGGTTGCCTGTTCCTCCCTGGGGCTTTTGCTTAAGAAAAGAGGGCTTAAGGTTAATCTCCAGAAATTCGATCCATATCTTAACGTTGACCCCGGCACAATGAATCCTTTTCAGCACGGGGAGGTTTTCGTCTTGGATGATGGGGCAGAGACCGATTTGGACTTAGGTCATTATGAAAGATTTTTAGGTGAGAATCTTAATAGAGATAGTAACGTTACTACCGGACAGATATATGGTGAAGTCATAACCAGAGAGAGAAGGGGAGATTACTTAGGGGCAACGGTTCAGGTTATTCCACATATTACAGATGAGATCAAAAGGAGGATAAAAAAATTAGCGGAGAAGAATGGGGATGTGGATGTGGTCATAACCGAGATCGGCGGTACTGTTGGAGATATAGAGGGACTTCCGTTCTTAGAATCGATAAGGCAGATGGGTTTAGAATACGGTCATAAAAACGTTCTTTATATTCATCTGACCTTAGTCCCTTTTATTGAATCTGCAGGAGAGGTTAAGACCAAGCCAACGCAACACAGCGTTAAAGAGCTAAGGGGGATCGGAATTCAGCCTGATATCCTTTTATGCAGAACGCCCAGACCTTTATCTAAAGAGATAAGGGATAAGATTGGCCTTTTCTGTAATGTTCCCAGCCAGGCAGTAATTCAAGCGATGGATGTGGAATCCATATATGAAATCCCCTTGATCTTTCACCAGGAAGGGTTAGATGATTTAGCCTGCAATCACCTGGATCTGTCCTGTCCGAAACCGGATATGAGCGAATGGGAAAAGATGGTGGGGAAAATCAAAAATCCTAAATATGATGTTAAAATAGGAATCTGCGGAAAATATACGAATTTAAAAGATTCATATAAAAGCATAATCGAAGCTTTTGTGCATGCCGGGGAAGAGAACGAAGCAAAGGTGGAGCTCAAATGGGTAAGTTCTGAGAGCCTGGAAAAAGAAGGAGCAGAAAGACACCTTAAGAATCTGGATGGGGTTTTAATCCCGGGTGGTTTTGGGGAAAGAGGGATAGAAGGGAAGATAGAAGCGGTGAGATTTATACGAGAAAATAAAGTTCCGTTTTTAGGGATCTGTTTAGGGATGCAGTGCGCGGTGATTGAATTTGCCAGAAATGTATGCGGGATGAAAGATGCCGATAGCACTGAATTTGATAAAGAGACTGAATTTCCGGTGATAAGCTTACTGGCTGAGCAGGAGAAGGTGGTGGATAAAGGGGCAACTATGAGGTTGGGAGCTTACCCCTGCAATTTAGATAAGAACAGCTTCTCCTTTAAAGCTTATGGAGAATTAAAGATCAGCGAAAGACACCGGCACAGATATGAATTCAACAATCGTTTCAAAGAGATTTTGACCAAATCTGGTTTGAAAATAGCGGGGGTCTCTCCGGATGGTAAATTAGTAGAGATAATCGAGCTTGAAGCTCATCCCTGGTTTGTGGGAGTGCAATTTCATCCAGAGTTAAAATCCCGACCCCTGCGGGCTCATCCTTTGTTCCGCGATTTTGTTAAGGCTTCCCTGAAATATAAAAGCTCTAAAGATTTAAAGATAGTAGAAAAAGAGCCTCTGGCTAAAAGATAAGGGAACTTTTCTCTATGAAAAAAATAGTTAAGATAAAAGATATCCCTATTGGTCAGGGCTTTCCATTAGTTTTAATCGCTGGTCCCTGTGTGATCGAATCTGAAAGTTTAGTATTGGAAACTGCTGAGAAGATCAAAAAAATTACCCAGAAGTTGAAATTCCCTTTTATCTTTAAATCCTCTTACTCAAAAGCAAATCGTTTAAGTATCGATTCATATTCTGGACCGGGTCTGGAAAAGGGGTTAAAAATTTTAGAAAAAGTGAAAAAGGAGCTGGATATTCCAATCTTGACTGATATTCATTCACCAGACGAGGCTTCTACTGTTTCGGAGGTTGTAGATATATTGCAAATCCCTGCATTCTTGTGCAGGCAGACAGATTTGATTATAGCTGCAGCCAAGACTGGAAAGACTTTGAATATAAAAAAAGGGCAATTTATGGCGCCTGAGGACATGGATTTAATTGCAAAAAAAGCTCTTTCAGCTGGAAATGATCAGGTTTTATTAACTGAAAGAGGGACAAGCTTTGGCTACCATAATTTGGTGGTCGATTTTCGCTCTTTGGTAATAATGAGAGGCTTAGGTTATCCAGTGGTCTTCGATGCTACCCATTCACTCCAATTACCAGGTGCAGGGAAAACTTTTTCTTCAGGAGAGCCTCAGTTTATCTTCCCTCTTTCACGGGCAGCAGTTGCCTGTGGCTGCGATGCTTTATTTATTGAAACCCATCCAAGAATTGAGGAAGCACTCTGCGATAAAAGCAATATGCTCCCTTTAGAAAAATTAGAAAATCTTTTGGCTCAGATGAAAATAATTGATGAGCACAGAAGGAGCTGGTTAAAGGAGGATTAAAATCATAAATTCCAGTCTTAAGAAAAAATTAAGAAAGGTTAAGTTGATTTTGCTGGATGTGGATGGGGTTTTAACGGATAATTCAATTTACTTAGGTGATGAGGGTAATGAAACTAAGAGATTTAATATCTCAGATGGATTGGGGATCTACTTTGCAAAAAGGTCAGGGATAGAGGTAGCTTTTCTTTCAGGCAGGACTTCTAAAGCCACAAAGATAAGAGGGAGAGAATTAGGGATTAAAGAGCTTCATTTAGGGATAAAGGATAAATTGAAGATTTATGAAAAGCTAAAAAGAAAATTGAACTTGAGAGATGACGAGGTTTTATATATGGGGGATGACCTTTTAGATTATGAAATATTCAAAAAAGCCGGGGTGCCGATTGGAGTTAAAAATGGTGATAAGAGGATAAATCGATTAGCTCTCTATGTAACTGAAAAAAGAGGTGGTGAGGGTGCGGTAAGAGAAATTGTTGATTTGATCTTAGAAAACAGGAAAATAAACCCATTGAGGTTTTTAAGATGATAATCGAAAAAGCAAAAGAAGTTATCCGCAAAGAGGCAGAGGCAATTCTGAATTTGGAGAAAAAGATTAACTCTGAATTCCAGAAGGCAGTGGAGATGGTTTTAAGATGTAAAGGAAGGGTGATCGTTACCGGTATGGGGAAATCCGGGTTAATCGGTAAAAAGATCGCGGCTACTTTAGCCTCAACCGGGACCTCAGCCATCTTTTTACACCCGGTAGAAGGGCTACATGGTGATTTAGGAGTAGTGCGTAGAGATGATGTGGTAATTGCTATTACCAAAAGTGGTGAGACCGATGAGTTACAACAGCTCTTTCCATTATTTAAAAGGTTAGGGGTACCCATAATTAGCTTGACCGGTAACCCTAAGTCTCCAGCCGCAGAGAAAAGTGATGTAGTAATCGATGTCTCAGTAGACGAGGAAGCTTGTCCTAATAATTTAGTCCCTACCTCCAGCACAACCGCGGCATTAGTTATGGGGGATGCCTTAGCCATTGCACTTTTAGAGGAAAGGCATTTTTCGGCTGAAGATTTTGCCCTGCTCCATCCAGGTGGTTATTTAGGGAGAAGATTACTTTTGAAGGTGAAGGATATAATGCATACCGGAACTGATATTCCGATAGTCTCTGAAGATGCAAATATGAAAGAGGTGATCTTAGAGATGACCTCTAAAAGGTTCGGAACTACAACTGTAGTTAATGAGAAAAAAGAGTTGGTGGGAATATTTACCGATGGTGATTTGAGGAGGCTGGTGGAGAAAACCGAAGAGATCTTTAAATTAAAGGCCAGGGAGGTTATGACCAGGAATCCAAAAACCATAAGTGAAGAGGAGTTAGCTGCCAAAGCTTTAAACCGGATGGAATTCTATAACATAACCTGCCTGATTGTTCCCGATGGGAAAA
>JAZDLB010000076.1:0-4119 GCA_043802565.1 Candidatus Zixiibacteriota bacterium
AAATGCTCTATTGATTAAAGAACCTAAAAGATATAAGCTTCCAACTTACACCATGAGCACTACCTATATTATTGCTAAAGAGGATTACTATTTCGTCTATCCTACACGACAGAGTGAGTATGAAAAGCAGTATAAAAACAGTTTTCAACATGGAGGTATCTCCTTAGAGGAGATGATACTGCCAGTAGCTATCCTTCGCCCGAAAATATAATATAAATACCAATCTGAATTCATAGGATTTGTTTAGAGATAAGATCATAACCTCCTCCCCGGAGGAGACTAAAAAGTTAGGAGAGAGTTTAGCTCAAGGTTTTTCTCCTGGCTTAGTTATCGCACTGTTCGGTCCTCTGGGAAGTGGTAAAACCTGCCTTGCTCAAGGGATCTGTTCTGGTCTGGGTGTAAAAGACTTTGTGGTAAGCCCAAGTTTTGTTTTAATTAATGAATATGAAGGTAGATATAAGGTTTATCATCTCGACCTTTTTCGCTTGGAGAAGTTATCTGAAATTATTAACTTGGGGTATGAGGAGTATTTTTACGGAGATGGGATTTGTATCATAGAATGGGCGGAAAAAGCAGTTAAGCTTCTGCCGGATAAAAGGATGGAGATATATTTGAAGATTGTCTCAGAGAATGAAAGGGAGATAAGGATAGAAGAGTTTTGAAAGACGAAAAATTTCTGATTTTTGTAGGGGCGAACCTGTCCTACGGTGGCTACGAGCCAGCCCGCCCTACGGGCGCCAGACGTAGTCTCCGTTTCAGGATGTGTTCGCCCGATAGCAGTAGAACAGACATCCTTGTCTGTTCCTAACTGTCAGAGGCAAAGCCTGGCGTAGCCACAGGATGTCTGACTTACCAAATATTATTTTCAATTTTTTCGCAAGGCTAAAGTCTCAAGACCTTGACGGCCTTGCCCTACATTAGTTAGATGAGTACAATGGAAGGCTGAAGTCTCAAGACCCGGGTGGCCTTCCGCTACATTTTTGAAAGATAGAATCTTATGAAAATCTTAGGGATCGATACTGCGACTCCGATTTTGGCTTTGGGAATTGTGGATGAGGATAAAGTTTTATCCGAGATCAGGTTTAATGCAGGGCAAACTCATGCTCAAATCCTTCTGCCCAGCATTGAAAAGATTTTGAAGGATTCAAGTTTAGAATTGCAGGATCTGGATGGCATCGCTTTATCAATTGGCCCAGGCTCTTTTACGGGTTTGAGGATTGGACTGGCTACTGCAAAAGGGCTATGCTTTGCTTCAGGAAAACCTTTGCTGACTGTGCCTACTTTAGATGGTTTAGTCTATTTTAACCGATCCTTGCCATATCCTCTGGTGCCGATTTTGGATGCGAAAAAGAATGAAGTTTATTCAGCAGTTTATAATAGCAGAGAAGGCGTATTGGAAAGGACCTCCGATTACTGGGTTTTAAGTGTTGAAAAACTTGTTGCTAAAATTCCTGAGGAGGTTATATTTTTAGGTTCAGGCCTGGAGGTTTTCCAAGATAGACTGAAAGAGCTTTGTGGAGAAAAAGCCCATTTTCTTGCAGGAGAAAGGAATTTGCCCAGCGGTAGCTCAATCGCTTGCTTGGGTCTGGAGAAGTTTGGACGCTCGGAGTTTGAGGACTTAGAGAAGGCCGAGCCTTTATATTTGAGAAGCTCTGAAGCAGAATTAAAATTCAAAAATGTCTGAACAATTCAAAGATTTAACAATCGAGAGAATGAGAGAGGATGACTTAGCTGAGGTCTTAAGGATAGAGAAGGAAAGCTTCTCTGATCCCTGGACCAGGGAATGTTTTCTTGAAGACCTGTATAAAGATTTTACCTGTCCGGCAGTGGCAAAGATAGCTGAAAAGTTGGTTGGCTATATCTGTTTGTGGAAAATCGTGGATGAATTACAGATCGCCAATCTAGCAGTGGATAGTTTATTTAGAAAGAGAGGGATTGCTCATCAACTTCTGCAATGGGTTATCGAGTATGCGCTCAATAAGAATTGTAGAACCATTACCCTGGATGTAAGGGTATCGAATTTAGTCGCTTCAGAGTTTTACCGGAAATTTGGTTTTGAGGAGGTAGGCCGAAGAAAAAATTACTATCGTTACCCGGTTGAAGATGCAATTATAATGGGAAAAAAACTTTAAGGAAATAATTTTATGGAATGGTTCAAAAAGGGCAAAGAGGGTTTAGTTCCACAGCAAAAAAAGGAGATTCCAGATGGGTTGTGGACTAAATGTGAAAGCTGTGGAGAGATTATATATGTTAAAGAGTTAGAGAAGAACCTCTGGGTCTGCCACAGATGCAATTTTCATTTCAGGATAAAGTCTAGAGATTATATTGAGCTTCTATTAGATGAAGGGAGATTAGAAGAATACGACCGGGAGTTAATCTCCGGCGATCCGCTCAGGTTTAAGGATTCCAAAAAGTATCCGGACAGGATCAGGGATTCCCGTAAAAAGACCGGTCTCAATGATGCGGTAATTGCGGGCATAGGAAAAATTGAAGGTAAAGAGGTTAGTTTCGGGGTGATGGAGTTTGGTTTTATCGGTGGGAGTATGGGCTCAGTAGTTGGGGAGAAGGTTACCAGGGCTATAGAAAGGTCACTGGAGAGAAAGATGCCCCTGGTGATTGTCTCCTGTTCAGGTGGTGCCAGGATGCAGGAGGGGATTTTATCCTTAATGCAGATGGCTAAGACCAGTGCCTTGATGGCCAGGCTTTACGATGAGAATATTCCTTTTATTTCAGTTTTAACCAATCCTACCACGGCCGGTGTGATGGCAAGCTATGCCTCCCTGGGAGATGTTATAATTGCTGAACCCAAGGCACTTTTAGGGTTTGCCGGTCCAAGAGTAATACAGCAGACTATCGGACAGGAGCTTCCTCCTGGTTTCCAGAGCTCAGAGTTTTTCTTAGAGCATGGATTTTTGGATAAGATCGTTGAAAGAAAAGACCTGAAAAGAACTATTTCACTTTTATTAGAATATTTTTCTTCCCCGGATAAGAAAAGCTAATTTTAAGCGGGTTATTTTTTTCCTGATAGATTTAAAGATGAATTATCAACAAGCTGTAGACTTTCTGTTCAATTTAGAAAAGTTTGGTATAAAATTAGGTCTGGAAAATACCTTAGCTTTGATGCACAAGTTGGGTAATCCCCATCTAAAATTTTCTTCACTTCATATAGCTGGCACTAATGGTAAAGGGTCCTGCTGTGCTATGCTTCATTCGAGCTTAAACCAAGCGGGGTATTTTACCGGTCTTTATACTTCCCCTCATCTTTTAAACTTCAGAGAAAGGATTAAAGTAGGGGACTCTCTCATAGAAAAGGGTTTTTTAGCAGATTTTGTCTCAGAGTTAAAGGAGGAGATTTCAGAAAAAAAGTATACTTTTTTTGAAGTCACGACCGCCTTAGCCTTTTTATATTTTGCCTGTAAAAAAATCGAAGTGGCGGTGGTGGAGACTGGTTTAGGCGGTAGATTAGATTCTACTAACATCCTCAAACCAGAGGTTGCCATAATCACCAATATTGGATTAGAACATACTGACAGATTAGGCCGGACTCTGGAGAAGATTGCCTGGGAGAAGGGTGGGATCATCAAAGAAAATGTGCCGACGGTAACTTCAATTGAGAGAGAAAAACCTTTTAAGGTAATTGAAGCTTTATGCCGAAAGAAACAATCAGAGCTGATTTCGGTGTTCAGAGATTCAAAATGTGAAATCAAAAAAAGCTCTATGGAGGGGATAGAGTTTGACCTTCATACCAAAAAAGATAGCTACCTGGGGATCAAGCTCAATTTAACCGGGGAACACCAGATTAAAAATGCTGCCTGTGCGATTTTAGCCCTGGAAAGGCTCGACCCTGGAAGATTTAAAGTTGACAAGTCTGCAATTAAGACTGGACTGGCAGATGTTGAATGGAGAGGGAGATTAGAAGTATATAGAAAAAAACCTCTGGTTATTTTAGATGTGGCTCATAATCCAGATGGGATAAGGATCTTAGTTGAAACCTTGAAAAAAACTTTTCCGGATAAAAAGATAGATTTCATCTTTGGAGTAATGGAGGATAAGGATTATAAAAAGATGCTTCAGATTATATCCCGGATTGCTAATGAATTAATATTAACCCAATTGCAA
>JAZDLB010000077.1:0-6888 GCA_043802565.1 Candidatus Zixiibacteriota bacterium
GGTTAGAAAAGGTGCGGATTACAAGAGGTCTTTGATTTTACTGGAGAAGTCAAAAGAATATGATAGTTCGATTATTACTAAATCCGGGATTATTATCGGGATGGGGGAGGAATGGGAGGAAATAGTTGAATTGATGCAGGATCTGAGGAAAGTTAATTGTGGCCTGCTGACTATAGGGCAGTATCTTTCTCCCTCAGATAAACATCTGCCAGTTAAGAAATATTATTCTCCTGAAGAGTTTGTTGAGTTGAAAAAAATTGGTGTAAAGTTCGGTTTTTTAAAAGTGGAATCTGGACCTCTGGTTAGAAGCTCCTATCACGCAAAGAAGCAGGCTTCGGGTTTAGTCTGAAGTCTAAAGGCAAGAAAGTAGGGCAAGGCTTCAGCCTTGCGTTGGAGAGCTTGAAAGGTTCATCCTAAAAAAAGATACGCAAACCTAAAGGTTTGCCCTAGATTGAACTAAAGCAATAGGTAAGGAAGAAGCTCAAACAACAAAAGTTATGACTGAAATAAATGATCAAAAGCAAGATGGATTGGATTTGACTTCTGGCAATATTACCAGAAATATTTTTAATCTTGCCTGGCCCGCGGTTACCTCAATGTTTCTGGAAACCTTTTTTTCGATTGCCAATGCCTTCTGGGTAGGAAAGTTGGGAGCGGTCTCTTTGGCTGCAGTGATCTCCTCAGTCTTTGTTATCTGGATCATATATTCTTTAGCCTCGATTATCTCAGTGGGAGTGGTGGCTTTAATCTCCAGGTCTATGGGGGCAAAGGACCCAGAACAGGCAGGTTACATATCCAGTCAGGCATTTCAGTTTGCAATTTTAGCCGCATCCTTACTAACTTTAATAGGTATAATCTTAGCTCCGCAGTTCTTCTATTTGATGGGAACTGAAAAAGAAGTATCTCTAATCGGTTCAAAATATCTCCGCATAATCTTTTTAGGAGCTCCTTTTTTCTTCCTGATAGATACTTTAAGTGGTGTATTCAGAGCATCCGGGGATACCAAAACCCCTTTAAGGGTAGCTCTGATAGCGGTAGGAGTAAATATCATGTTAGACCCGGTGTTAATCTTCGGGTTAGGCCCTTTCCCAAAGTTAGGAGCAACAGGTGCCGCCATAGCTACAGTTACTTCACAGTTCTTAGGAGTACTCCTTTTTATACGTCATATTAATAAAGGAAAACTTCCATTCAAGATAAGTTTGAGAGATAGGACAAAAATCGATCTTAAAACTGTTTACCGGATTTTAAAAATAGGTATACCTACTTCAATTGCAGGTATTGTTTTTAGTCTGGTTTATCTTTTTCTCAATAAAATAACCGCTCATTTTGGAACTGATGCGGTTGCAGCTCTGGGCATAGGAAACAGGTCTGAATCTCTATCCTACCTTACCTGCTTTGGTTTCTCTATGGCGGCGGCTACCTTAGTTGGTCAGAACTTGGGTGCAAAAAAACCGGAGAGGGCAGAGAAATCTGCCTGGAGAACGGTCTTGATTGTGATCTTGGTCACCGGCTTTATCTCGGTAATGTTTTTTTCTTTTCCCGGATATATTGCAGCTTTCTTCATATCGGATGAAAAGGTGGTCAGGATAGCTGTTAAATATCTTCAAATTTTAGGATTATCTCAAATCTTTATGGCTATAGAGATAGTTTTGGAAGGAGCCTTTTCCGGAGCTGGTAATACCCTTCCACCAATGATAGTCTCTGTACCTGGCTCGATTCTGCGGATTCCTCTGGCTTATTTATTGGCAATTAAGCTTAATTTAGGTGTGTCGGGCGTCTGGTGGGCGATAACTTTAACTTCTATGGTGAAAGGGATAGTTTTAGCTTTCTGGTTTAAATTAGGAAAGTGGAAAAGCAGGGAGGTGTAAAAAACTCTCCGTACCAACGACTGGCAAGTGTGTGCTCTCCGTTGGTGTCCCCACCAACGGAGGGTAAGTCGTTTTAAAAAGAGAAGCAAAAAATTTATGCTAACATACTTGACTTCTCATTTTTAAAGATTTAATTATTATATAAATGTAGGTTATTAGGTCTAAAAGATAATGTACAACCGTTGAAAAGATGTCAATTACTGGATTAGTATATCACCCGGATTATCTTAAGCACGAGACTGGTAAAATTCATCCAGAGAGTCCTTCCAGACTTTCTTCCCTTTTAGATTGTTTAGAGAGAAAAAATTATTATCCAGAACTGGTACAGATTGAACCACATAATCCTTCTTTAGAATGGGTGAATAAAATCCATCCGCTTGAATATATTCAGTTGATTGAGGAATACTCCAAACATGCCCCGGGGAATCTGGATATGGATACAGTTATCAGCTCAGAAACTTACAGGGTAGCCCTTCTGGCAGTAGGAGGGGTTCTGGCAGGGGTAGATGGTGTGATGCAAGGTAAGTTTAATAATGTCTTCTGCGCAATTCGTCCTCCCGGGCATCATGCAGAGCCTAATCGGGGGATGGGTTTCTGTATCTTCAATAATGTAGCCATAGGCGCCAGATACGTTCAGGAAAAATACGGGTTGAAAAAAGTATTGATCGTTGACTGGGATGCCCATCATGGCAATGGAATACAGAAGGCATTTTATTCTGATCCTTCAGTATATTACTTCAGCATTCATCAGTCCCCCTTCTATCCTGGCACAGGAAAGGAAAGTGAGAAAGGTTCAGGAGAGGGCCTGGGATATACTTTAAATATTCCGATGTTTGCCGGAAGTGGTGACTTAGAGTACAAAGAAGTATTTGAGACAATCTTATATCCAGCCGCTTTAAAATTTGCTCCAGATTTTATCTTCATCTCGGCAGGCTTTGACGGGCATAAGAACGATCCTCTGACCAATCTACAACTAACGTCAAATGGGTTTAAGGGGATGACTCAGGTGATAAAGGAATTAGCAGATAAAACCTGTCAGGGAAGAATAGTTTCAGTTTTAGAGGGTGGGTATAATCTCAAAGCCTTAGCCTGCTCAGTTGAAGCTCATCTTCTGGCTTTAATGGGCAAAGAGCAGAGTGAAGAAAAGAGAAGTAGCTAAATAGATAGATAGGTGTTTTTGTTCTTCGTTGGTGTCCTCACCAATGAAGGATGTAGTAGCCCAGTATACCGTGTCCCTGTAGTTGATGTCTGTGGGGATGGGGTTGACCCGCCCTGTCCTCAGGGCGAGGAAACCTCGCCCCTACACGCTTGGTAAAAAGATGAGTAGAATTCTCAAACCAAATAAATTCATCTTAATTTTTCTCTTCACCCTTTATTTCTCCCAAGCTCAATCAGAATATCTTCCAGTGGCTTCCTATAAGATAGACGTCAGGCTGGATGATAGAGAGAAGATAATCATTGGAAAGGAGAAGGTATTTTTCCGGAATACCTCTGAAAGAAATATCGATACCTTATATCTTCATCTCAATGCTAACGCCTTCTCCTCGGATTCAACCATTTTTGTTAAAGAAAGCGGAGATCTGAAGAAGTTGATGGAGAAAGAGGAATATAAAGGGTATCTGAAAATAAAAAAGATTAATAGTCATTTAGAAGAACTTAGATACAAAGTGAATGAAACCATAATGCAAATCTTTTTGTCCAAGCCTTTGAGACCGGCAGAGAATATCGAATTTGAGCTGGAATTTGAGCTGAAGCTACCCAAAATAATCCTTGGATTGGGATATGACAAGGATAATTATATTATGCGCGATTGGGTACCCAAAATGGCGGTTTTAGAGAAAGATGGGACCTGGAGTGCTCAACCACATCATTTTTTAACCGAACATTATTCAGATTTTGGAACCTATGATGTTACCATCACTCTACCTTTAAAATATATAATTGAAGGAACTGGCTATGTAATCTCCGAAAAAAAGAATACTGACTCAACTAAAACCGTTACCTTTCACGCTGAAAAAGTGCATGACTTTTCCTTCTGTGCCTCCCCTGATTTTAAAATAAGAAAAATAAATATCGATGGAATCGATGTGATTTTCCTTATCCTGCCTGAGGATTTATATAAATTTCAAAGATGGGCAAAAGCAACCGAGCTTACGCTTTCCTACTGCAACTCTCATTTTGGAAGATACCCTTATGCTAAATTAGTGATAGTTGATGCTTCTATCGGTATGGGTGCAGGTGCAATGGAATGCCCCATGATGATAACTATGCCTCCCAGAACCCCTTTCTTACTAAATTATATTAAATTTGATGAATTGGTTATAATCCACGAGCTGGTTCATCAGTGGTGGTATGGGATAGTGGCTTCCAATGAAACGGAGGAAGCCTGGTTAGATGAGGGGTTCACCACCTACACTACGCGAAAGATAATGGAAAAGGAATTCGGTGAGAAAGGGAATATATTCAATCGCTGGGGAATTATGCTTTCTGACCAGGATATATCTCGGTTAGCTTATTTGAGCACTCCCAAACTTGACCTGGTGGTTACACCTGCTTGGAGGTCTGTAAATATTTTCAGCTATACGACAAATGTCTATTACAAAGCCTCTCTGGTCTTAGAGCTTCTGGAAAATACCATTGGAAAAGAGAAGATGGATAAACTCCTTAAAGAATATTATAATCGATACCAGTTCAAACATCCGAAAACAGAGGATTTCATAAAAATTGCAGAAGAGATAGCAGGTCAAAAATTAGATGGCTTTTTCGAGGATTGGCTTTATTCGACGAAAACTTGTGATTATGAGGTGCGAAAAATAAAAAGTGAAGAACTGGGTAGCTCTAAGAATAAAAAAGAAAAACTTTATGAGACTACAGTTGAGCTGTGGCGGAATGGCGAGATAATTATGCCGGTAGATGTCCTGATTGAACTGGAGAATGGAGAGAAACTCAAAGAACGCTGGGATGGGAAAGATAAATGGTTTAAACTTAAGCTTGAAACTAAAGCTAAAATCAGATCAGCATTGCTTGATCCAGAGAATAAAATGGTTTTAGATATTAATTTGAATAATAATGGACTTTCCAATAAACCTTATCGCTGGCCGGTTTTCAAATTCTTCTCCAATTATCTTTTCTGGATGGAAAGCGTTGTTCAGTGGATGATAGATTTTTATTAAAGTAGGATTTAGGTGGTAGGTTGAGGGTATAAAGCAAGGTCTTTAAAAACTTAGTTTGCAGGGCTGGTCCGCCTCTGGCGGATGCCTACGATTGTTTTCGTAGAGCGGGCACCTTGCCCGCTGAATTTCTTAGAGAAAAAATGGTTATCTGGGATTCATTTAAATGCGGAAGTAAAAAAGTCTGGGAGAATAAAATCCTGGCTTTGATTCTATTTCTGTTCAAGCTGTTTTTTTCTTTTCTCCTTTTAATCCCAGCCTATTATATGTTTTCAAAAACCTTTTCTTTTTCTCCTTCTTCAGTAAATTTTTTAAAAGGGTATGATTTCTCTTTATTAATAGATTTCCTTTTTCATTGGGGAAAGGGGATAAGTTTATACTTTATCTGGTTTTTACTCATTGGCTTGATTTCCATGCTTAGTTATATATTCTTCTCCGGAGGTCTGTGGGGAGCTTTCTTTCAGGATTTAAAAGAAGGAAAGCAGAAATTCAAAGGAGAGAAATTCTTTAGAGATTGCGCTAAATATTTCTGGAGTTTCTTGAAAATATTCATCCTCGTCAGCCTAATCTATATACTGGTTTTCTTTTTTGCTCTGCTTATCTTCTCTTTAATTTCAACTTTAGCTGGAAAAGAGCTTTGGTTTAAGGTCCACATTATAATCCTTATCTTAAACCTTCTCAGCCTGACGATTTTATTTATGGGGGTGGATATGTGGAGCGATTATCTGCGGATTTACCGGATTTACTTCGAGGAGAAAAAACTCCGAAGGATTATAAAGCCAACTTTAAAATTTATCCTTAAGAATTTTGATAAAACGGTTTTTCTATATTACCTTTTAAGTGCTATTTTTCTGGGAAGTTTAATAGCCTATTTTGGGCTGAATAAATTTTTGCATTTTATATTTATGGAGAAATTTCTGATACTCTCTTTGTTTATCTTACAACAAGCTTATAGCCTTTTCAGGTCGTTTTACCGGCTGGTCTATTATTCATCGCAGATGGTCTTGTTTGATAAGCTTTATGATTTGAAACAGGATATGGAGTCCATCGTCCGTGACGATGCCTATTAAACCTAAAGGTTTAGTCGCGTAGGGGTGGAGCTTGTCTCCACCCTTATTACTTCAAAACAAATAAGGAGGTTTTTATGTTTAAGAAAATCAAAATATCAATGTTATTTTTTGGGTTGTTTTCTTTAGCCCTGATTTTTAGTTTTGCTCAAGCTCAAAAACCTGAGCAAAAAGGAGGTAAAATGGAAAACAAAAACGTTACTGTTAGATGGTTTGGGCATTCCTGCTTTATGCTCTCAAATTCAGTTAAAATCGTAACGGACCCGTTTGACAAAAGCGTGGGTTACCCTTTGCCCAATGTTAACGCAGATGTGGTTCTGATAAGCCACGAACACTTTGATCATAATTATGTCTCAGCCATAAGCGGAAAACCAGAAGTTGTAAGGGGTGCAGGGGATAAGACTGTAAAAGGGATAACTTTCAAGGTAGTTAAAGCCTCTCATGGTGCGGGTAGGGGTGATGATTATATCCGCATCTGGGAGCTTGAAGGGATAAAATTCGCCCATTTCGGGGATCTGGGGGTTGACCTGACTGATTCGCAATTCAAGGAGATTGGCTCTGTGGATGTGGTTTTCATACCGGTGGGAGGGTACTTTACGATTGATGCTGAACAGGCGACCAAAATAATCAATAAAATAAACCCCGGAATTGTTTTTCCTATGCATTATAAAACTCCGGCTATGGGCTCTGGTTTTCCTATTTCCGGGATCGAACCATTTTTAAAAGGGAAGAAAAATGTAAATAAAGTAGGGGAAAATTCAGTTGCTCTTAAAAAAGATTCTC
>JAZDLB010000078.1:0-2641 GCA_043802565.1 Candidatus Zixiibacteriota bacterium
ATGGGAATTTGTCAAGGTCTTGTCCGCCAGAGGCGGATCAGCCTTCCATTTCCTTTCTTTCCTCAAATTTCAGTAGGCTAACCATCTAAAGAGGTCTCTGAAAAACTCTTTTGTGGTTCGACTTTGCTCACCCCCCCCTGAGGTTGTTGAAGGGCGGGGCTGGTCCGCCTCAGGCGGACGCCTACGTAAGCGTAAGGTGCTGATTTCCCGTCCTAGAAACGGAGACTACGTCTGGCGCCCTACGGGCGGGCTGGCTCGTAGCCACCGTAGGATAGGTCGGGCACCCTTACTCGACCATTCACCTCTACTTTTTCAGAGCTCTCCCAAGGGATGGTTTATAACTCTCTCTGTGTCAAGCAGTCCTGTGGTTCAGCTTCGTTCCTCTTCAACCTTGATCAAGGACAGTGAGAGAAATCGAACTGTCACCACCCTGAGTTAATCGAAGGACGGACATGCTTGACCTACAAGACTACTAAAAATTATAAAAATTGCGATAAAAAATGTAACGGAGGTTTTTAATCTTTAGCCTTTCATTGTTTGTTTAATGAAGCGGAAAGCCTCAAGGTCTTGAGACTTCAGCTTTCCATTTTTTTAATGGAGGTCTGATCCGCCATAGGCGGACCGCTACATTTAAATCAATTTACCGGTAAAAATCGCCAGAAGCCCTAAAAGCATCTCAAATTTTAAAAGCCGGCTTAAAGAACTTAAATTTTCTCTTGAAGGATTGTTCCACAAAGAGAGAATTATATAGAACAGAATCAAATCCATAATCAAAACCAGTATCAGATAATATATGGAAAAGATATTCAGTTTATATGGGAAAATAGTCAAGATGATTAAAACCGAAAAAATTACTATGATTAATAATTGTGAATTTCTTATCCCGTAGGCAATTGGAAAAGTCTCGGATTTTAAAGCTTTATCCCCTTCCAAATCCTCCATATCTTTGACCAATTCCCTGCCCATATGAAAAAGAAAAGCAAAAATTGCCGGGATAAAAGAGACTTCCGGATTATAAGAAAAAACTCCACCATAGATAAAAGTCAGAGCACATATAAGGCTGACAGTTATATTCCCAATCAGAAGCTCACGTTTGAATCTGGCGCTGTAAAGTGAAAGGAAGATTATAGCCACAATTGAAATGATTACAGAAATAGGTTTAAGAAAAAGACTTAAAATAAAACCTGAAACAAAAAGAGAAATAGAGAATAAAAGTGCCCTCTCTGGAGAGATAATCCCTTCTGGCAAGACCCGTTGTGGACGATTGATTCTATCAATTTCTAAATCGAAATAATCGTTTAGAGCATAACCTCCAGCAGAAATAAAAGAGGCTGAACCTGCTGCCAAAATCAATTTTAACCAGGAAGATACATCACCTACAAAACCACCTAATAATACCGAGACCAAGGTGATAAAGTTGTTCTGAATGCGAATTAATTTAAAATAGCTTCTAATTCTTTCCATTTCGAAGAGCCGTGATACTTTTATCTGTTAAAACCGATTAGAAATCCCGAAATGAATCTTCCCCTCAGAGAACCTGTCTTTCTCCCCTAAAGCGTAATCCACTTCATATACACCTAATCTTGTATCAACTTTTAAGCCTAACCCGAATCCTGATTTACTCCCTGAAACTTCATACAGAGTTTTCGTTAAAGGATTATCCATCTTGCGACTGAAATATCCGAAGTCCCAGAAAAGATATGCTCGCGAGTTTGAGCTTAAGATTAATCTATATTCTAAATTTGACCAGAAAAGCTTATCACCTGAAAATTCCTCCTCCCGGTATCCTCTCAGCGAATTTAAACCTCCTAAATAGAATAAGTCTGATACGGAAATTTTTTTCTCGGAGCTTTTGATATCCCGCAGGTGAAAAGATAAAGCTAACACCTGGTCCTTATAAACTGGAATAAAGTTATCTAAATCTATCAATACTCTGGTCTCATTAGCTAAAAGTTCTGCTGGCTTCAACTCCGGTGTGGAGAAGTAATTTTTCCTTCCATAGATTATCTCGGTCTGGTAATAGAATCCTTTGCCTGGATTAACCGGATAGTCTAATAAATCCAGGCTAAATTTAACCCCGGCTTTATACTTCCGGCTGGAAGGGAAACTGTTTTTCAGCCTTTCATCCGCATTGGTCCTCTCCCAGCCCGTGGAGATTCCTAAGACAATTTTTTCTTTTGGAAAATAACTAAGAGAAGTGTTCAACTCTAACTTTAAATAACTCGAATCATAATCTATTTGCCTTAAGTTCAATTCCCAGCCTAAAGGCAGGTGGAAGAGGTATGGCTCACGGTATGAAAATAAAAGGTCAGAAGAATATGGGTCTTTTTTGCTCCATCCGACCTCAGCTTTTTTCCCGGTTCCGAAGATATTATCAAAAACAAAATTCATTCTCCCGCTAAAATAACCTTTCCGATTCTGGCCTGAAGGAACATAACCTAAAACGCCAAAGAAACTATTCTGCCTTCTCTCCTCTACTTCTATTCTCAGAACAGACCAAGAGGGATCAGGCTCAGGTATAAGCTCTGCGCTTTTAACTTCCTTTATAAAATAAAGCCGGCGAAGTCTGAATAATCCAGCCTCCAGCCTCTTCTGAGAAAAATAGTCCAGGCTATCAATGTCTATCGTCCTTTTTAAAACT
>JAZDLB010000079.1:0-4456 GCA_043802565.1 Candidatus Zixiibacteriota bacterium
CGCATTGAATCAATTAGCAGGATAACTAAGCATAAAGGGAAACAAAAAGAAACTAACCTCATGAATTGCCCCTACCCATCCATTCGGTAGGTCAGACATTCCTGTCTGACAAGATGAAAAAAAAGGCGCCCCACCGGGTCGCCCCCACAACTCGATAAAGGTTTAAGCAGTTTTAATGCTACCAATTCACCTACCCTCTGCGTAGGAATTTGAAAATAAAATCCATAAAAATAAGAACAGCAAAATTGTAAAACCTGTCTTGTTTTTTGGGTTGAACCTAAGTTTACCTCCTCTTAAATGTTTTAAAATTATCAATTATTTTATGATTATAAATAAAAAGCTAAATGGTCAAGAGAAATTAAATGACGAATGACCGATGACGAATAAAAAAAGTAGGGCAAAGCTTCAGCCTTGCATGGTTTATTAAAAGTAGGGGTTCAAAATCTTGAACCCCTACAAAACAAAATGCCGGAGCCCGGAATTGAACCGGGACAGTGAAAATCACCGAGGGATTTTAAGTCCCTTGCGTCTACCTATTTCGCCACTCCGGCAAATAAAACAGTGGTCAGTTTTCAGTTGTCAGTTTTTAGTCATCCCTACCCAAAAACCCTACTGTCAAACCTCTCGAAAAATAATTATATAAAATCAGATATGGTTGTCAAGCTTTCTTTTTGAGAGCTCTGAAAAACTTATTTTGTGGTTCGACTTTGCTCACCACCCTGAGGTTGTTGAAGGGCGGGGCTGGGAGCCCCGCCTACGAAGCCTTTTCTTCAATCTTTCCTAAATCTTTTCCTTTTCTCTTTATCTATTTTTTCAGTAGCATACTGGATTACCAGACGTGGAGCTTTATCTTTCCATTTAAAGAGAAAATTTTCAACTTCTAAAGGTGATTTTTTCCAGGTCTCTCTTAAAAGCCAGCCCACACCCTGATGAACAACCCTTTCAGGATCAAGGATAAGTTTTCGGGAAACGGATAAACCTTCTTTGAGGTAATCATCTTTTGAGACCAATTTCACCAGGGTAACTGCTACCGCCCTCCTTTTCCATTTTGAGGAGGACTTTGTCCAATCCACCAGCTCCTTAAGAGAAATTACTTTATCTTTGATGAAGAAATATAAAATATCACTACATGCCCAATCAGAATGTGCCCAGTTAATAATATATTTTTGAAACCATTTCCCCATAATATTAAACATTTTCTTATTGTAATTTTTCTTCAGCCGGATGAAAAAATCAATTGCGATCGAAACTTCTTCATATTTACCGGTCTTGATTAGATTTTCACACCGGGTAAGAATCTCCTCTAATGTTAAATTTTTCTCGCAGAACCCAAACCATTCATTTCTTTTCTGGCTGAATTTTTCTTTATTAATTCCATAAGAGTCGTACCCTTCATTAAAATAGCGAGCATATTTTTTAACGATCTTCTCATCTGCATTTTTCTTTAAAAACTCTCTGATCTCTTTTTCAATCTTTTTAATCATAAGTTTTATCTTTGTAAAGAAAATTATCGGGCTTGATAAATCAAGCCCCTACAAAACTGGCATAGGGAATTTATTTATCGAAACCGATTTTGCAATTAGACCCTAATAAACTTCTAAACTCTTAAACTTTTAAACTGTATTTTAAAAGGCGGCTTCCGGATTTGAACCGGAGAATCGAGGTTTTGCAGACCTCTGCCTTACCACTTGGCTAAGCCGCCAGTTCATAGTGAGAAAGTGAAAAAGTGACAAAGTGTTTTTTTTCAAATCACTATATCACTACATCACTTATTATGGAGCGGGAAACGGGATTTGAACCCGCGACATTCACCTTGGCAAGGTGACGCTCTAGCCAACTGAGCTATTCCCGCTTATCCTAATTTGCATCCATATGACCGTTTTAAAATATACGTCTAATATTAGCTTGTCAATAAAATTTTTCTGCTCACCGTCCTGCTATAGCTCTGCTCTTTGTTGGTGTCCTCACTAACTAATAAGGGGTCTTCGGTTAGGAGACCTACGATCAGCTGAAACGACTTTAGACTTTTGACTATAGCCTTTAGCCTTTATTCTCCCTTCTCTTTGCTACTGCTTTATTATACAACTGAATATACCTCTCAGCTGAAACCTCCCAGGAAAAATCCTTTTCCATCCCTTGAAGCATAAGATTATTCCAGGCAGTTTTGTCTTTGAAAAGCTCTAAGGCTTTTTTCAAGGCAAAGAAAAGCTCCTCACCATTATAATCTTTAAAAACAAACCCTGTTCCTTTTTTCGTCCGTGGATTATAATCTTCTATGGTATCTGCTAAACCACCAGTTTCGCGTACCACCGGGATAGTACCATATTTTAAACTATATAACTGATTCAAACCACAAGGCTCATACCTTGAAGGCATAAGAAAGATATCTGATCCGGCTTCAATCAGATGTGCCAATTTATTATCATATTTAAGATATACTTTCATCTTTTCAGGATATTTTTTCTCCAGTTCTGGTAGAAATCTATGATATTTTTCCTCGCCTGTCCCCAAAATCACTAATTTAAGATCTAATGACAAAAGTCTATTGGCCATCTCTTGAAGCAGGTCAAATCCCTTCTGGTCAGCTAATCTGGAGATCATCCCGATCAAAGGGATATTTTCATCATATCCCAAGCCTGCCTGTTTCAACAGAAATTCTTTATTTTTTGTTTTTACCCACAGGTTCCCTTCACCATAATTATAAGGAATTAGTTTATCTTTTTCCGGGCTCCACTCCTCATAATCTGCCCCATTTAATACCCCGTATAGGTCCTGGCTTCTATCTCGTAGAACCCCCTCCATTCCATATCCGAACTCAGGTCCTGATTGAATCTCAACTGCATATCTTTCACTAACTGTATTAATCAGGTCAGAATAAATTATTCCGATCTTCAAAAAATTCACCCTGCCCCAGTATTCAAAAGGGCTTAAAGGATAAAATAGTTCACTTTTTACTCCAAGCTTTTCAAAGGTTTCCTTGGGGAAATTACCCTGATAGGCGATGTTATGTATGGTAAAAAGTGTAGCAATACTTTTATAAAATAAGTCATTTTCATAGATAGTTTTAATATATGCCGGTATCAAAGCTGACTGCCAGTCATTACAGTGGATAAGGTCAGGCTTCCAGTTCAAAGCTTTAACAGTCTCCAGAACCCCCCTACCAAAAAGGATGTATCTCTCATCGTTATCTTCATAATCATATCCGCTCTTTCTATCCTGATAAAGCTCCTCCCTGTCATAATACTCACCATTCTCTACCAAAAGATATTCTGATTGAGAAAGTTGGCATTTCTTTACCTCAAATTTTACTTCCTTTTCCCCTATTTTAATTTCAGGAAGATGAAGGTCTATTTTTTCCAAGTTGAACTTTCTGTTATCCACCATCTTATACTTAGGTAGAATAGTCTTAATCTCACATCTGCCTTTGACGGATAAAACTTTGGATAATGCACCGGCTACATCCGCCAGCCCTCCAGTTTTAGCAAAGGGAACTACTTCCGGAGACACAATCAAAACCTTGAGTTTATCTTTATTCAATTTTACTCCTATTTTGACTATTGCCTATTGCCTAAATTTCAATTTCCTTCAGATACTTAGCTGCATCCTCTGGTGAGGTAGGATTTATGTAGAAACCAGTCCCCCATTCAAATCCTGCTACCCGGGTGAGCTTAGGCATAATCTCAATATGCCAGTGGTATTCTTCTAAGTCTTCATGATTACCAATGGGAGAAGTGTGGATAATATAATTATAGGGTGGATTATTAAGCGCCTTAGACAGGCGGAGTAAAGTCTCCTTGAGTATTTTAGCCAGGGACGGAATTGCCTCTTTTTTAGTATTCTCAAAACGGGAGATATGCGATTTGGGAAGAATCCAGGTCTCAAATGGAAATCTGGGAGCAAATGGTTCTACCGCTATGAAGAAATCGTTCTGCAGAACTATCCTTTCATTTTCGGAGATCTCCTGTCTTACGATATCACAGAAAATACAGCGTTCCTTATATTCAAAATAAGTTTTAGATCTTTCCACCTCTTCCATTACCCTTTTTGGAACGACCGGGGTAGCGATAAGCTGGCTATGACTGTGCTCTAAAGAGGCACCAGCTTCTTCGCCCTGATTTTTAAAGATCATTATATATCTGAAGCGTGGATCTTTTTTTAAATCGGTAATCCGGCAAATATAAGCCCAGATTGTATCCTCAACCTCTTTATCTTCATAATATGGCATATCCTTTATATGATCCGGGGTTTCGATGATGACCTCATGTGCACCTATGCCATTCATCTTATCATATATTCCTTTCCCCTCTCTATTTAGATCCCCTTCGATCCTCAAGGCAGGATACTTATTCGAGATAACCCGAAGGGTCCAGCCGGGTTTATTAGGCTCCGAAAGTGGGGCTCTGAAAGCTAGGACCTCAGGCGGCGTTGAGGATTCGTTCCCTGGACAGAAAGGACA
>JAZDLB010000080.1:0-2769 GCA_043802565.1 Candidatus Zixiibacteriota bacterium
GAGGAGGTGATTTTAGAATATGGCGATGAAGATAACGGATGAGTGCACTGCTTGCGGACTTTGCCTGCCGGAGTGTCCTCAAACCGCAATAAGTGAAGGGGATGGGGATATCTATGTGGTCGATCCCAGTAAATGCAATGAGTGCGAAGGCATAGAGGGTGGATCCAAATGTGTGCAGGTCTGCCCGGTTGATTGCATAATCAAAACTACTTGAGGTTGTGACAGTATATATTTAATGTATTTTGAGGGTATAGAGACGCCGTCGATTTCCTTCCTCAAGGAGCAATGGCGTTTTGAGTTTCAGTATGAAGTAGCGGAGGTCTTTAGACCTCCTATATAGATTATGGAAGGTTAAAACCTTCCGCTACAGATTTGAGGATAAAAATGAGTGGTAAAACCATAATAATATTAGTCCTTTCATTTTTATTAGTGCTTTTCATCTTGCAAAATACCGGAATAGTTTTGATCAAAATACTATTCTGGTCTTTGCGGATGTCCCGCTCCCTTCTGGTATTCTTGTTCTTCTTTATGGGATTTATGCTTGGATATTTTATTTTTTCAGCATCAAAGAAAAAAGGGGGTTGAGTTTAAATTCGCTTAGGATCTAAAAAATGCCAAAATTCAAATTTTTAGATGACGTGGCAATTGCAGATGCGGCTTTTGTAGCTTATGGAAAGACTTTAGAGGAACTCTTTGAGTCCTGCGCTCTGGCTACTTTTGAGGTAATGGTGGAGACAAAAGGAGTCAAACCTGAGCAGAAAGAAGAAATTAAAATTAAAGATCAGAATCTGGATGACCTTCTATTTGATTTTATATCCGAGCTTATCTATTTGAAAGATGTCCGGAAGATCTTTTTTTCTAAGTTCGATTTACTGATAAAAAAAAACAAAGACTATAAATTAGATGGAACCGTCTGGGGTGAAAAGATAGATTATAAAAAACAAGAAATTAGAAAAGATGTGAAAGCTATCACCTATCACCTGCTTGAAATTAAGAAGAGTGGTAATAGCTGGAAAGCGCAGGTAATTTTAGATACGTGAGGGGATTATGCAGACTAAAAAAATAGAAGAGTATATCTGGGAGATTCCAGTTACTGAAAAGGAGGGGATGAGAGTTCCTGCCAGGATTATCGCTTCTGAGAAGATAATGAAAGAGATGGATCAAGGGGTTTTTAACCAGATCACCAATGTGGCTTGTTTGCCCGGTATTCAAAATTATGCCTATTGTATGCCGGATGGGCACTGGGGTTATGGTTTTCCCATAGGTGGGGTAGCGGCCTTCGATTTGAAAGAGGGGGTTATTTCACCTGGGGGTATAGGATTTGATATAAATTGTGGGGTGAGGGCTGTTCGCACTAATTTGACCTTTGAAGAGGTTAAGCCTAAATTGAATGAGCTTATGGATGCCTTGTTCCGACTCATTCCGGCAGGAGTAGGCTCTACTGGTTTTGTAAAATTGAACACCGAAAGGTTTAAAGAAGTTATGGTCAAAGGCGTGGATTGGTGTATCCAGAACGGTTATGGCTGGGAAGAGGATCGGGAAAGGATTGAGCAGGGGGGAAGGATTCCAGGAGCTAATCCTGATAAAGTCAGTCAAAAATCAATCTCCAGAGGAATGGATCAGTTAGGCACCTTAGGTTCTGGTAATCATTATCTTGAACTACAGGTGGCTCAGACAGAGAGGGTTTTTCATCCAGAAGCAGCAAAGGCATTCGGCATAGACAAACCAAATCAGATATTTGTGATGATTCATTGTGGTTCAAGAGGGTTTGGACATCAGATAGCAACGGATTACCTCAGGGTTTTTACTGAGGCGATGAGAAAGTATAATATACAGATACTGGATAAAGAGCTTGCCTGTGCCCCTTTTAATTCTCCTGAAGGACAGGACTATTATGGGGCGATGCTCTGTGCGGCTAATTCTGCTTTTGCCAATCGGCAGGTTATCTTACATAGAATAAGGGAAGCTTTTAGCCAGGTCTTTCATAAGAGCCCATTGGAGTTAGGTATGCATATAGTTTATGATGTCGCACATAATATAGCTAAGATAGAAGAACATCTGGTCAATGGTGTAAAGAAGAAGGTATTAGTGCATCGCAAAGGAGCAACTCGTTCCTTTGGACCGGATAATCCAGATGTGCCTGAATTCTACAGAAAGATCGGTCAACCGGTAATAGTAGGTGGTTCTATGGAGACTTCATCTTATCTTTTAGTTGGGACACAAAAAGCTATGGAGATGACAATGGGTTCAACCTTACACGGTTCTGGCAGGACAATGTCCAGAGAAGCAGCCAAGAGGAAGGTTAGAGGATATGAATTAAAAAAATCGATGGAGGAAAGAGGGATTTCTGTAAGGGCAGTATCGATGCCTGGATTAGCTGAAGAGGCGGGTATCGCTTATAAAAACATTTCTGAAGTGGTGGAAGCAGTGGACCGAGCAGGAATCTCTAGGAAAGTGATAGAACTGAAGCCAATAGGGAATATTAAAGGATAGTTTAATCCAACAGAGGCGGACAAAAGTTCAATAGTTTAAAGGATTAAGGGAATTGCTTGAAGATCGACCGGGTTGAAGCCCGGTCGATCTTTTTTGTTTTTTGAGTTTATCCGCCTGAGTGTACTACTTCACAATATTGGTAACACATTTAAGACCCCGCGTAGTGGCGAAGTTTAACTCCGCCCGGCTGGGTTCGGGTGGAGACCCCGCCTAAGGCTCAACAAGCTCCACCCCTACGCGATATCCCTTTAACAATCAATAACTTCGTTTATGTGA
>JAZDLB010000081.1:0-3461 GCA_043802565.1 Candidatus Zixiibacteriota bacterium
TAAAAGAGGGCGGAAATTTCGGCTTCATCGTCTCTAATTCCTGGCTGGATGTGGATTATGGCAAATGACTTCAGGAATTTTTCCTAAAGAATTATAAGATAATTACAATAATTGAGTCTAAGGTGGAGCGATGGTTTGAACAGGCGGATATCAACACCTGCATAATTATCCTACAAAAATGCAGTGATAAGAAAGAGCGAGAAGAGAATCTTGTTCGCTTTGTCTATCTTAAAAAGTCCTTGCGAAATTTTATCCCCCCTGCCCAGGATATCTGGGAAAAGCAGGTGGAAAGACTTAATGCCATAGAGAAACTAAAAAAGACCATCCTTGCTCATAATGATTTCTATGAGAATGAAGAGCTGAGAATCTTCCCGAAAAGCCAGAAAGAATTGTGGGAGGAGGGGTTAGAAGATGTAGCGTCCACCTGGACAAAAAAAGAAAGTGGAGGTCTAAAGACCTCCGCTACAGAACAGAAATATGTGGGAGCAAAATGGGGGAAATATCTTCGAGCACCTCAGATTTTCTTTAAGATTTTAGAGAAGGGGAAAGGCAAACTTGTCCCCCTTAAGCAGGTGGCAAAGGTTCGCTTTGGGATTAAAACCGGTGCCAATGAGTTTTTCTATCTGACGGAGGAGGAGATAAAGCAGAAAGGGATTGAGAAAGAGTTCTGGATGCATAAGGATAAAAAGAGGAATTGGGTGCCGAATTATGTGATAAAATCACCTCGCGAATGCAAATCTATAGTTGTCAATCGAAAAGATTTGAAATATCGAGTTCTGTTGATTCACAAGGATAAGAACGATTTGAAGGGGTTGAGGGTTTTAAAATACATTGAAGATGGCGAAAGAAAAAAATTTCATAAAAGACCAACTTGTGAGAGTAGAGAAAGATGGTATGAATTGCCAGAGATAACAGACTACATTCTTTGTATGATGAGTATAAATAATAGACATATCTTCTGGCTTAATACTGAAGGATGTTTTATAGATGCACGACTTTATGGAATAAAATCTAAAAAAATCTCAGAGAGGATTTTGACATTCATTTTAAATTCAAGCTTGACTTGTCTATTGGTCGAACTCTATGGCAGACTAAACTTAGGCGAAGGAGCCTTGGATGTTAAAGTTTATGAGTATGCTAACATTGTAATTCCTAACCCACGACTTGTAGGAGATGGAAGGTCAAAAATTCTGAAAGAATTCTTATCTTCAAAAATTGGCTCTGTTTTTGAAGAGTTGGGTGCCTCCTCTCCTGAGGAAGTCTCTCTTGACAAAGTCAAGCCTGAACGCAGGGAGCTGGATAAGATTATTATGGGGGAAATTCTTGGATTAACAGATGAGGAGCAACTGGAGGTCTATAAAGCGGTGGTGGATCTGGTTAAATCGAGGATAGAGAAAGCAAAAAGTGTTGGTATGAACAACAAGATGGTTGAGGGGGTCAATATTTATGGAATCAGGAGGGTGGTTATGGATAATCTACTGAGGGATGGGGAATGAAAAAACTACTTGGAGAGATGTATCGAGAAAAAGTCCTGTCTTTGCCTAAAAGGTCGTTGCGTAAGGTGAAACTGGAATATTCTCCTGAGAATTTAAGGATAGAGAAAGACCTTTTTGGCTGGAAGCTATTTTATACCTGGTATGGCAGGAAAACTGAATACTTTTTAGAATGCCGTTCTGAAGAAGAGGCCCGTTTTTTAAAGATATTTTTTGAGTTGGGGTTAAAAGAAATACATATCCCAAAGGATGAGGAATATTTAAAAAGCATCCTGCCAGAGTTTGAAAAGGAAAAGAAAAGAACAGACGAAGTTCTTAACTTTTATACTGATGCCATATTAAACCGTCAAATCAGAGAAAGAGTTAAACACGAAGTCTATATGGAGGTTCTATACAGGGGAACGCCTGAGATGGAAGAGGAATAAATTATAGAGTGCATCCCGCCATAGGCGGGATGCAGCATTAACATGGTTAATGCACTCCAAATAGTAACGCAGGACGAGGACACTACGGGATAAAGAGTAGAGATGGAAAACATTACCCAGATTCTTTTTTCTTTATTTTTAATCTATGCCTCAGCTAAGCTTTTGGGTGAGGTCTTTGAGAGGTTCAAGCAATCTGCGGTAATTGGTGAGATTTTAGCCGGGGTTGTACTGGGACCACAGGTTCTAAATCTGATTGGAACCTCCGAGATATTTCCAGTTTTGGCTGAGATCGGAGTTATAATTTTGCTTTTCACGGTTGGACTTCAGACCAAAATAGAGGAGATAATGAGGGTGGGGAAAACCTCTCTTTTAGTTGCGATCCTGGGCGTGGTCTTCCCTTTTATCTTCGGATATTTATACACCCTCATAATACACCATACTACAGTTGAAGCTATATTTATCGGTGCAGCTATGGTAGCTACCAGCGTTGGAATAACTGCCAGGGTATTTGCAGACTTAGGGATTGTGGAGACAAAAATTGCCCGGGTTATCTTAGGTGCGGCAGTGATAGATGATGTTATCGGGCTTTTAGTCCTTGCTATTGTTACTGGCGTGGGAAAAGGGACTTTATCTTTTGTAAAAATAGGTCTGATCACATTAGAAGCAGTTGGGTTTATAATCTTTTTGATAATAATCGGTAGAAGGGTAGTTCGTCGGATGGTTCCCAGAGTAGCATCTTTCAGGACGAAAGATGCGGTCTTATCCGCGGCTATTATTCTCTGTCTTTTCCTGTCCGCAGTTTCCAGTTATATAGATTTAGCTGCCATTATTGGAGCTTTTTTAGCGGGGATGATACTCTCAGAATTGAATTTAGAATATAATTTATCCATCAGAACAGAATCGTTATACAATTTTTTAGTTCCCTTCTTCTTCGTTATTTTAGGGTCCTGGATTGACCTCTCTATTTTCTCTCAGCCTACTCTTTTATGGGCAGCTCTGATAATTACCCTTTTTGCTATTTTAGGGAAGTTTTTGGGGTGTGGACTGGGTGCGCTCAATCTGGGTAAAAAAGATGCTTTAATGGTGGGGTTTGGAATGGTTCCTCGGGGAGAAGTGGGTATGATTATTGCTTCAATCGGTTTAAATATGAAAGCCATAACCTCAGATCTTTACACGGTTATTATATTTATGGTTATGGCAACCACCCTTTTAACCCCTCCGATTTTAAGGAGACTCATTTTTAAGAAATCTGAAAAACCAAGTTCAGCTTAGGAAAGGATAGAAGGTAGCGTTGCCTCTCCTGAAGCAACGAAGGATCGTCCTCATCCTAAAAACGGATCCCAGGACAGGAGTGAGGAAGCTACGGGTAAAAGAAATCTTGTTTGATATGGACCCAGAAAAAAAACTAAAAATAGCTTTAGGTGCCCTTCTAATTGTAATCGTCATTGGCACCTTTGGGTATAGTTTGATAGAAGGATGGGATATCTTGGATTCCCTGTTTATGTCTGTTACAACTTTATCCACTGTTGGCTATAAGGAGGTT
>JAZDLB010000082.1:0-5111 GCA_043802565.1 Candidatus Zixiibacteriota bacterium
TTTAAAAAGAAATATCTTTACAGTTTATGGGGATAGCTGTTGAAGTAGCGTTTTCCCTAGCCCCCCTACGCTATTTCGACCTAAGCTGTCCCCATTTTTTATTCTGTCTAAATCCTATTTTTCACTTTTATTGCTCAAAAAACAGGTACAAAAAATATCAAGGCGTATTGCCTTATACCCCTACTGACATCTGTAGAGACGCATCGCTATGCGTCTCTAAGCTCTCAAGATGTCATCCAAAGTAAAAGAGAATAATACATCCCTTACAAACTAAAAAATCGTAGTGCGATCCAATTGAATCGCCAAAAAACTTCAGGAGCTACTCCTGAAATAGGTGTTCAGGTCTGAGAACCTGTTACATCATAAATCGTAATGGGACTCTTTAAGGGTCGCCCGAAAAAATATAGGGACAGAATCCGCCTGAGGTGGATTCTGTCCCACTAACTACAATTTTATTTTAAATCTAACCTCAGAGCAAAGAGACTAATAAAGCTATACTCAAGCCTGATAGTATTATCACAATCACCCAGGAGAGGAAGTTATAAACTCCCTTATTAACATACTCTCCCATCAGTTTTTTATTATTAATCAAAATCAGTATGAAAATAAGGATCACTGGAAGCACAATCCCGTTTATCACCTGAGAGATATACATCACCGGAATAAGTGGAATTCCTGGCAGAAGAACAATCCCCGCACCCAAGAAGATCAATAGAGAGTAAAGTCCATAAAACTGAGGAGCTTCAGAGAATTTCTTGTTTACTCCATCCTCCCATCCCATCCCCTCACACACTACAAAAGCAGTTGATAAAGGCAAGATCGAAGCTGCAAATAAGGAAGCATTTAAAAGCCCAAAGGCAAACAGGATTGAACAGTATTTCCCGGCCAAAGGTTCTAAGGCTAAAGCTGCATCTTTGGCTGTTTCCACCCTGATTCCCGCTTTGAAAAGTGTAGCCGCACAGGTCAGGATAATAAATCCAGCAACTATGGTAACGATTAAACTTCCTAAGATAACATCTAAGCTGGAATGTTTATAATCTTTCACTTTAATATTTTTCTCCACCACTGCGGATTGAAGATAAAACTGCATCCAGGGAGCAATAGTTGTCCCCACCAATCCGATGAGCATCCCCAAACTCCCTGCAGAAAACTCAAATTTGGGAGCCATCACACTGTTTTTAACTAAATCCCAATCAGGCTTGGCTAAAAAGCCAGAAATGATGTAGGTAATATAGAACAAACAAGCAAATAAGAAAATCTTTTCCACTGACCTGTAAGTCCCTTTCACCACTAAGAGCCAGACTAAAAATGCACCAATTGGAACTGAAACATATTTGGGAATATAAAAGATCTCTAAACTTGACGCTACTCCAGCAAATTCGGCAATCACATTTCCAAAGTTGGTTAGAACCAAAGCTAAAAGCAGATAAAAGGTAATCCTTACCCCGAACCGTTCTCGAATAAGATCAGAAAGTCCTTTTCCAGTAACCACCCCCATCCGGGCACTCATCTCCTGGATTATTACTAAGGCTACCATAATCGGAATTAAAGACCAGAGCAACCCATAGCCAAAATGTGCACCCGCCATTGAATAGGTAGCAATCCCGCCTGCGTCGTTATCCACGTTGGAGGTGATAATCCCTGGACCTACTACTGCTAAGAAGATCAGAAGGGTTTTCCAGCGAGATTTAAAAAATCTTCTCCCCATAATCAAAAAAATCTACAAATTTTTAAGATTGAACTGCTTGAACTCTAAAATTCTTTATATTTTGATTCCACCGCATCCCGGAGAGTAATAATACCGCTCAGACAATCATCTTTGTCCACAACTGGAATTGCCATAAATTTATACTTTTTAAAAATCTCCGCCACTTTTTCCACGTCCTCTTCCGGCTTAACTTTAACCAGGTGAGTATTCATCAGCTTGGATAAAGGCGCCTCATTTACACATAAAAGCAGGTGTCTTAAAGTCAAAACCCCAACTAAATGGCTCTCTTTATCAGTTATATATAAATAAGCAATGGTCTCTAAAGGATGAGTGGTTTTTCTAAACTCATCAATAGCATCTCCAATACTTTTATCCATCTGAATGGAGATAAAATCTTTGGTCATAATACTGCCTGCAGTTCCTTCTTTAAACTTCAATAACTCCTCTAAATTCTCCCGGTGAGGTTTCTCCATCGTCTGGATCAGCTTCATTTTCTTATCTTCTGGTAGATCAGCCAGAAGGTCTGCCGCTTCATCCGGTGCCATTTCCTCTAAGATGTCCGAGGCATGCTCCTCCGTAGCAGACTCAATCAAAGAGACCTGAAGCTTAGGGTCAACCTCCTCTAAAGTCTCTGCGGCAGTTTGTAAATCTAAAGATTTAAAAACTGTAGCTCTTTTCTCCTGATCTAACTCCTCGATTATATCGGCCAGGTCTGAAGGATGAAGTTCGTGCAATTTTCGTAAGGTAACATTAAGCTTAAGATCTTTCTTTTTGGGGTCACTGGCTAAAGGCTGAATATATTTCCAGGAAATCATTTTCTCTGGAAACCGATAGGCAAAAAACCAGTTGGTGAGAAAATCTACAATTTTAATCCACCCCATACGCCTGAAAATCCCTCTCATTCCGAAATCGACATGGACGATTCGTAACTCTCCATCGGTTATTAGAAGATGAATATCATTCACCCTCTCGATTTTGGCTCCAAAAGTATCCACCACCTGTTTATCTAAAAGCTCCTCTTTAAGGAGTATCTCTCCCTCACTTAGCTCTAAAGGTTTGAATTTCTTCTCTGCATCTGGTTTCAAACTGATGAGGTTCCCATTTAAACTCTGAACCTCAGACCAGTCTAAGGCTAAAGAGCTTTTATCTCCTCTCGGTTTAATCCTTAAGGTAACCACATTAGGAAAAAGCTCTCCCAATTTAACTCTCAGGTCTACCAGCTTACCCAAAGATTTCCCATTAGAGTCAATTACCGAGCGACCTAAAAGCTCAGAGAAAAACAAAAACATTTTCAAACCAGATTCTTGCATATTATTATTATCTAAAAATTAATATATCAGCTTTTTAATTCCCAGGAGAATTAAGATTAAAGGCCAGAATTTCCAGATATCACCACTTATATATCCTAAATTATTTAAAAAGAATAACAAGCCTATTAAAATCAAAACAAGCCCGGTAAAAACTGGTTTTTTATTTTCACACATTTAATACCTCCTTGAAATATATCGACAAAATTTTTGTCAAGATATTAACTCTTAACTGACTTGTCAAACGAAAATTCAAAAGTATGTCTGTCATTCTGAGTCTCGCCACAGGCGGACGAAGAATCCGCCCTTTATGTGCCCGTCGGGTCCCCTGACCCGATTCGCCAGAGGCGAACCAGGTCAGTCCGCCTTAGGCGGATGGCAATCACAGAACCTTTTTTAACAAATCGGCAACATTTGCTCTTCGTCCGAATTTGTCATCAAGACCCAAAATCGGGGATCCGTAGGACTGGAGACCAACCGAGAGAAAATAGCGACCTTGTCTTACGGATCCGTTATTAGGAAAAGGATCGCACTACGTCTTCTCCCTTATAAGGTGTCAGGCCGAGTCCACAGGACGAAGCATCTAAAACGAAAAGAAGCAAGATTCTTCTCCCCGTAGGGATCAGAATGACACCGGGGGAGACTTCAAACCTCTTTAACCAAATCTGTTATCTTTCTCCGCGGCGTTATCTCCGGCTCTTCGTTTGGATAACCTATAGGCAAAATTATAATAGGCCTGAGCATATCAGGCAGATTCAAGATTTTACTGACTGCATCTTCATCAAAGGCACCTACAATAACGCTTCCCAATTCTAAATCCACTGCAGCTAAATGGACATAGGAAGCTGAGATCGTGGCATCCTGAATCGAATAAAGTTCTGAGCCTCTTTTCCCATATTTACTAGCGGAGCGTAAAGGGTCAGCACAGAAAATCAGGCTCGCCGGTGCCTGGGCTATGTAATCCTGCCCGTAAGCCGCATTAACTAAAGCGGTCTTCTGAGCAGATTGTCTAACTAAAAAAATCTGATAAGCCTGTAAATTGCCTGCGGAAGGGGCAGAGTTAGCTACATAAAGCAATTTCTCCAATTTCTCTTTTTCAATTTCTTTATCTTTAAAATCTCTAACCGAATGTCTATTTTTCACCACCTCGAAAAATTCCATCTTATCTCCTTTTTTCTCTTCTTATTCTCCTTATTCTCCTGAGCTGATCGAATTACAAATAGTATACTTCTTAGTCTCATAAAAACCCTTTTTCAACCCCTGGCTTTCATAGCTTGTAACATATTGTCCGCAATTGCTGCCGATTTTATTCTCTTCAGGTTCGCCCGGACTCAAGATCACCTCATAACCTCGGCTTTCAAGTTGCTCTATAAGCTGAGAACAAGCCCTGGTATCATCTGGCTTAAAAAAGGAGCTTAGTTTATTCATAATCACTCGATTGGTTGGGTTTAGCGGCGTGATTTTAATCAGGAAAAACTCTGGGTTAAAATAGTAAGAGATGACCTCCGGGTCCACCGGATACCCTCTGGTCAAAGCAAAATTCAAAGTTATTTTCCTGTCACCATGGCGGTAAAAACGCTTTCCATACTCAGCGATCTCTTTAAAACTCCATTTTTTCGCTGGTATCAGAAAATCCCTTTTATATTCGTCAGTTGAGTGAATAGAGAATTGAAGCTGGAATTTTCCTTGAGCATATAGTCTGTTCTTCAAATCGGTCAGTCTTTCAAAAAATAAATCTCTCCCTTTTGGAGCGATTGTAGATATACAGGGCATTAAGCCAGGGGCTTCATAAATTTCAGGAAGTTTTTCCAGTACCTCTAAAACGTTTAGATTGAAAGCTGGTTCCCCCATTCTGGCAAATTGGATCTTAAATTTCGGCACCGGGATTTTTCTGGAGGGAAAACGTTTGCTGATGATATAATCGACCTGCTGAAGGAGTTCCTCTGAGGAAACTATCCCTTTATAATTTGAACCCGCATCGCAGATTGGACAGTGGATGGGACAGCCAAATAAGGTGGAGACGATTATCACCCATTTTTCCTCCCGTGGAAAAGGAGGTTGTAAAGATTCCACGAATTCCAGAATGTAGTTATTCT
>JAZDLB010000083.1:0-7464 GCA_043802565.1 Candidatus Zixiibacteriota bacterium
GATTTTGTATATTGATTTAAAATTTGACCATCAAGGTTCCTTTTAGGATATGCAAAAACTCTGGGCGCCCTGGCGAGGGAAATTCATCTTGGGGGAAAAAGAAAAGGGGTGTATTTTCTGTAAAAGGTTAAAAGAAAAAAAGGATGAGAAGAATCTAATTCTTTTCCGGGGGGAAAAGTCATTTGTTATAATGAACCGCTTCCCCTATAACACCGGTCATCTGATGGTCTGTCCAAACCGGCATACCGGTAAGCTTGAAAATCTAACTGAATCCGGGATGGCTGACCTTATGAAAACCACACAGCTTGCCATTAAACTCCTAAAATCCATCTTAAAACCCGAAGCCTTAAATTTAGGTATGAACCTGGGAAAGGTTTCAGGTGCGGGTGTGGCTAATCATCTGCACATCCATATAGTTCCTCGCTGGACCGGAGACACAAATTTTATGCCGGTCCTTGCAGAGACTAAAGTGGTTTCCATCAGTTTAGGTGAGATATTCAGAAAACTCAAAAAGAGTTTAAAGGAATACTCTTAAAACATATTAGATATTAAGATTAAGATGAGGATTCCGAAGAAAGAAGAGCTTCTAAAACTACAAGCTCAATATAAAACAGACAAAAAGATTGGAGAGGTCTTAGGGGTCCCAGCCTATCTGGTTGGTTACTGGAGAAGGAAAAAGAAAATCCTCAAGTATGCACTGCCTAAGTATAGTTTTGAAAGGATAAAAGAGCTCTGGGAAATTCATGGAGATGACTTCAAAGCTGGTAAGGAGCTTTCCATCTCCAAGGCGGCATTCTATAAGTGGAGGAGGAAATATAATCTATTAGAGAAACCCAGGGTTTTAAAATTAGCTCAACTGGAGTTATCGTTGCCAGAGATGAGCAAAAGATTTATAAGGGATAAGGGAATGACTATTGCCCAGAAGGGCTTGAGTCTGAAGGCAGGGAAAAAGGAGATTCAGGTAGGAGAGATCGTTTATGTTGAGCCGGATTTAGCGATGAGCCATGATAATGCTGGTCTGGTGATAAGGCAATTTAAAGAGATAGGAGTTTCCAGAGTCTGGGATCCTGATAAGATCGTTATCCCTTTAGACCATCGAGCTCCGGCTGAGTCAGAGAAAACGGCTGAGGCTCACAAATCTATAAGGCTTTTCGTTAAGGAACAGGGGATTAAAAATTTTTACGATATAAAGGAGGGGATCTGCCATCAGGTTGTAATTGAAAAAGGGCATATCCTTCCAGGGGAATTAGCTGTGGGGACGGATTCACATACTACCTCTTATGGCTGTCTGGGTGCTTTATCAACCGGCATTGGAGCAACTGAAATGGCAGCAGTCTGGGCTACTGGTAGAATCTGGTTAAGGGTCCCTGAAAGTATCAAATTAAATCTATTTGGCAGGCTTCCTTTGGGAGTATATGCTAAAGATGTAATCCTTTATATAATCGGGAAATTGACAGTTGAAGGAGCAAATTATAAGTCAGTAGAGTTCTATGGGGATGCAGTTGAAAATATGTCTGTTTCTGAAAGGTTTACCTTAGCTAATCTTTCGATGGAGATGGGTGGGAAATTTGCCATTATTCCGTTTGATAAAATCACCAAAAAATATCTTAACAATAGAGCTAAAAGAGCTTATCATCCGATTTATGCGGACCAGAACGCTATCTATGAAAATGAATATGAATTTGAGCTTGACAAATTAGAACCACAGGTTGCCTGTCCTCATAATGTTGATAATATAAAGTCGATAAATGAGGTTAAAGGGATAAAGATAGATCAGGTTTTATTAGGTTCCTGTACCAATGGCAGAATAGATGACCTGGAGATTGCAGCCAGGATATTGAAAGGAAAAAAGGCTCACCCGCATACCAGAATGCTGGTTTTGCCTGGCTCTAAATCGATTTATTTAGAAGCTTTGAAAAAGGGGTTTATCAAAACTTTTTTAGAGGCTAACTGTGTAGTACTGAATCCAGGGTGTGGGCCCTGTTTGGGTGCTCATCAGGGAATATTAGCCAAGGGTGAAAAATGTCTGGCAACTACTAATCGGAATTTCAAGGGAAGGATGGGGTCAACTGAATCGGAGGTCTATTTAGCCAGTCCGGCAACTGCGGCAGCCTCAGCCGTCAAAGGTGAGATTTCAGACCCGAGGGAGTTTTTAAAAAGATAAATTAAAGTCCAAGAAACGGTGGCTACGAGCCACCGCAGGAAAAAATGCTAAAAGAGATTAAAGGAAGAGTCTGGAAGCTTGGGGATAATATAGATACTGATTTGATTTATCCAGGGAAGTGTCTTCCTATTTTAGACCCCCAGGAGATGGCTAAACATGCCTTAGAGGGGTATGATAAGGATTTCCCGAATAAAATTCAAAAAGGAGATATTATCTTAGGTGGTTCCAATTTGGGTTGTGGTTCTTCCAGGGAGCAAGCGGCAACTTCCCTGAAATATGCTGGGATATCCTGCATCATCGCCAAATCTTTTTCCAGGATATTTTTCAGGAATGCAATCAATCAGGGGCTGGCTCTGGTTCAATCTAAAGAAGCTTATGATTTGATTGAGGGTGGGGAGATGATCACCATAAATTATTTTAGTGGGGAGATTATAACTGAAAATGGAAAGATTCCTTTCCCACCTCTGCCGGAAATAGTTATGGGGATTTTGGAAGATGGGGGATTAATCGAACATCTGAAGAAAAATTTGAAGAAGTAAGTAGGGACATCCACCATAGGCGGACTGTGCCCGCCCCAGAATGTAGCGGAAACCTTTCCTACGGATCCGTTTCTCGGACAGGTTTCCAGTAGGGCAAGGTTTCAGCCTTGCGAAAAAAAAACAAAAAGAAGCAACCCTGTCCGAATTTGGATCCTGTGGAAAGGGTTGCCCTACAAACTTGTTCTTTCGTAGGCAGTCCGCCAAAGGCGGACCAGCCCTGCAAAACCAGGCAGGTTCCCTGTCCCCTGGTGGGAGAGGGTTAGGGAGAAGAGAAAATTTAAGTATGGAGTGCATCGTCCGTGCCGATGCTATATAGATGCATTGACATGGTTAATGCACTCCATATTATATCACCAAAAGATCTCTGACCTTTTCTTTTAGTTCAGATAGATTGGAGGATTTTATAAGATAAGCATCTGCGATCCAGGAGGAGAAATCAGATTTGAAAGTCTCATAGGCAGAATTTAATATAACCGGCAGGTCCTTGTTGAACTCCTTTATCTTTTTCAATACCTCTAATCCATGGAGCGTCTTAATTTTTATATCCAGAATCACTAAATCCGGAAGCTCTTTTTTGGTTTTCAAGACCGCCTCTTTCCCGTCCATAGTAGTAAGAACCTCATACCCGTCATCCTGAAGCTCTTCTCTATAAAGCTCTAAAAGATGAGGCTCATCCTCAACCAATAAAATCTTATACATAAAAAATCCTCTTTCCTCAAATTGTATCTAAATCAATCTTTCTTTAATAGAATCCTGAAAGAATTCAGCGGGCAAGGGTGCCCGCTCTACGATTAATCAAGGTGTTAGCAATCGTAGGCATCCGCCAGAGACAGCCCTGCTAATTTTTTCAAAGATTTCCCTAAAAAGGCAAATACACCGTAAACTTCGTCCCCTTATTCATCTCGCTTTTCACCTCAATATAACCTGAATGGTCTGCGATTATCTTTTTACTTACTGGAAGTCCCAAGCCGGAGCCTTTCGGTTTGGTGGTGAAAAAGGGAATGTAAAGTTTCTGCAGGTTCTCCTCATTTATTCCACAGCCGGTATCCTCGATCTCAAATATGGCCAAATCCTCTTTCTTTTTTGTCTTGATAGTTAAAAATCCTCCCTGAGGCATAGCCTCAATGGCATTCTCAATCAGATTGAAAAGAACCTGCTCAATTCTTTTAGGATCAACTTCTATAATCGGAGTATCTAATAATAATCTAGTTCTTAATTTAACCCCGTTATATTTTAACTTGTCTTTCAAAACTTCTAAGGCATCCCGTATCAATTGATTCAGATCTTTTTTCTCATAACTTAACTTCGTGGGTTTAGAATAGTCCAGAATCTCTGAGGTGATCCTCTCCAGCCTCTCGGTTTCTTTTACGATGACCTCTAACTCATGTGAACATAGCTTCCCTTGCTCTGCCTGCTTTAAGGCTCTATGGGCATAACCGCCTATGGCTACTAAAGGGGTCTTTATCTCGTGAGCTACTGTAGTGGCTATCTTACCGATATCCACCCATCTCTCCGTCTGTAAAAGATAGCTCTGATTTTCTCTTAAAAGTTTTGTGGCGAGCTCTAACTCCTTTTGCCTTTGTTTTAACTCCTGTAGCAGGAGGATATTTTCAATCTGATAGGCGGCTTGATTGGCAAAAGTCTCCAGGCCGATCCGATCCTCTTCCAGTATCTCATTTTTGGTAATGAGATTATCAACCGCTAAAAGACCTAAAGGTATGTTCTCTGAAAGGATAGGGATAAGCATAAATCCAGTTGAGCTAAAAAGATTTAAAACCTCTCTGGGGTTTAAGCCCAAAAGCTCTTCACTTTTTAGATTATAACTTCTTCTCTCTAAAACCGCTTTCACCAAAATATTCTCTTTTTCCTGAAGAGAGAAAGATAATCCTTTTACCCTGACGGTGAGTTCATTTTCTTCTTCTTCCGATAAAAGCACATTCTCTAACATCTGTTCAAAGGTTATCTTATCCTGTTTTATCTTTGACCAGATCCTTAAAGCTTCCTCTTCATCTTTGGGACCCAAACCCACCTTCCCCTCTAAGCTTTGAGTTTTTTGATTTACCAGGAAGATAAAAGCTCGGTTAAACCCGAATACCTCTCCGGCTGTTACTCCCGTTAAGATTATCCTTAAGGTTTTATTCAGATCCTTGGACTGCAGTAGAACATCAGATACCTTCTTTAGAAGGGAAAGCTCCTCCAATTTCTTTTTAAGGTCTGTGTATATCTTTTCCAGCTGGCTATCATATGTCGTTACCTGCTCAATCAGAGACTTTAGAGACTCTTCTGCAATCCGGTCAGCAATTCTCCTTCCCACCAGCCTTGAGGAAAATTCCAGGAAAACTCTGCACCCCAGGCAGTTTCCCAATTTTTTATCTGAAGGGAAAAGAAATTCCGCCCTTTCCCCTGAAGCTAAAAACTTGAGCCAGCAGCTTTCCTGCCCTACTTCACCCGGAGAAAAACAAGAATGCGGATTATCGAAAATATCGAGTTTCATTTCCCCCTCCAGGGTTTCATAAAAAATTATATACTATTATAAACCACTTTGTCAAGAATTTTATGTTGACATCTGATAGATTTATTTTAATTTTTACTTCTATGATTAACGTTTGCCTTCCCTCTAAACCTAAATTCGGAAAAAAAATTCAAGAGTTAATTAAAACTGCCTTAGAGGAAGACCTGGGAACAGGAGATATAACTTCGAATCTCATCATCCCGGAGATGAAAACAGGACAAGGGGTAATTATTGCTAAGGAGAAAGGTGTAATGGCGGGCTTAGAGGTGGCTAAATCAGTTTTTAAACAGGTTGACCCGAAATTGGTCTTTAAACCTTTTGTCCAGGATGGAGCGGAAGTAAAAAAAGAAGATAAGGTTGCTTTGATTCAGGGTAAAGTGAAAAGTATTTTAGTAGCTGAGAGAACCGCCTTAAATTTCCTTTCGAGACTTTCCGGAATTGCTACTCTAACCAAAGATTTTGTTAAGAAAACCAGAGGAACAAAGGTTAAACTCTTGGATACCCGTAAGACTACTCCAGGTTTAAGACTTTTAGAAAAATATGCAGTCAAAATCGGTGGCGGGGAAAATCATCGTATCGGTCTTTACGATATGATTTTAATTAAGGATAATCATATTACCTCAGCCGGGGGTATCTCCTCTGCTCTGAAAAAAGTTTTAATGGATAAAAAAGGGTTCAAAATAGAAATTGAAACTAAAAACTTAAAAGAGGTAAAAGAGAGTTTAAACTTTAAGGTCGATCGGATAATGCTGGACAATTTCAAGCTTAAAGATTTAAAAAAAGCAGTTAAGCTAATTCGTTCTAAAGATAAAAAAGTTGAAATCGAAGCCTCCGGCCGGGTTAACCTTAAAAATGTGAGAAAGATCGCCTTGAGCGGAGTTGACTATATCTCAGTGGGGGCACTGACCCATTCAGTCAAACCCTTAGATTTAAGCCTGATTTTCTGAGAGACTAATTTATAGGAAAAGTGAATAAACGATGCTCGAAGCGATTTTAACCCTGCTTAAAAGAGAAAAAAAATCTACGTCAGATGGATTAAGTGCCAGTTTCCTTTCTTCCTCTCTGAATCTGCCTCTACCTTCAATTTATGACGGGATTGTTGAACTAAGAAGACTCGGGTATAATATCAAAGCTGAAAAAGGGAAAGGTTACAAACTTGTTTCTGTACCAGATGCCTTTATCCCCTTAGAGATAAATTATAATCTGAAGGCTAAAATTTTAGGGAAAAAAATCTACTCTTACCGGGTATTGAAATCGACCAACGATTTAGCCTATAGATTAGCTGAGGAAAAAGCTCCAGAAGGAACTTTGATTGTGGCTGAGAAACAGACCTCCGGCAAAGGAAGATTAGGCCGAAAATGGTTCTCCCCTCCAGATAAAGGTATCTGGATGAGCTTGATTTTGAGACCAAAAATCCCCCCAGCTAAAGCTCCAGGACTCTCCCTCTGCGCTGGCTTAGCTCTAATTCAGGCAATAAGGGATAAGACCAGCCTTGAGGCAGATTTGAAATGGCCCAACGATTGTCTGATTGGTGGGGAAAAAGTGGCTGGCATCCTGCTTGAGCTTTCAGCGGAGTTAGATAAAATAGACTTTATCATTATCGGGGTGGGAATAAATGTAAATCAAACCCAGAACGATTTTCCCAAGAATTTAAAAGGTAAAGCTACCTCAATTTTTCTTGAATCAAAAGATAAATTCTCCAGGGTAGAGCTTCTAAAAAGCTTCCTGGAGAGATTTGAAAAGATTTATTTGAATTTCAAAACCTTTGGATTGAAATTCTACCTTGAGGAGATAAAAAAATCCTCCTCTTTATTAGGTAAAAAGGTTAAACTTTTATATGGGAAAGAGAAATTTAAGGGGGTAGTAAAAGATATTGATGAGAACGGCTCATTAGTGCTTGAAACCCGTAAGGGAGAAAAAACTGTAACCGCAGGGGAAGTTACTTTGATTTAAAGAAAATTTGGAGTGTAAACCTTTCCTACGGTGGCTACGAGCCCGTCCGTCCTACAGATCCGTAGGATAGGGCGCCAGACGGAGTCTCCGTTTCTCGGACAGGTTTACTTTGGTAAAGCTATCCGCCTTCGGGCGGATACACTCCATGCGGGGCTGGTCCGCCTCAGGCGGACGCCTACGAGATAAAAAAGGAATGATCTCTCGTCCGAGAAACGGATCCGTAGGATAGGTCGGGCACCTTGCCCGACTACTTTCTACCATTATTTCAGAAACCTTTATTTAACTTTTCAGGAGGA
>JAZDLB010000084.1:0-8978 GCA_043802565.1 Candidatus Zixiibacteriota bacterium
TCCACAAGCAGGCTTTAAGATTTGATACTATCTACGAGGAGAGGAAAAGCCTATTTCAAAAAATTATAGATAGATTTTTCCGTCAAGTGGTAAAGGATAGATTCAATTTGACTTTTCAAAAGATCAGAGAATTAAAGGGTAAAACCATCTTAGACGTAGGATGTGGTTCTGGAAGATATGCTTTAGAATTTGCTCGACGCGGTGCAGATAAAATCGTAGGAATAGACTACGCTCAAGCGATGATCGAATTAGCCCAAAGTTATGCTGATAATTTGGCAGAGAAAGCAAAATGCAGTTTTGTCTGTGGAGATTTTATGAATCACGAGTTCGAAGAACAATTTGATTATACGATTGCCATGGGGTTTTTTGACTATCTAAAAAATCCTTCAGATTATTTAGCCAAGATGAGAAGTCTAACCCGAGGAAAAATAATTGCCAGTTTTCCTAAAAGATGGACCTTAAGAACTCCGATTAGAAAAATTCGTCTTTTCTTAGCAGGGTGTGTGGTATATTTTTATTCCAAAAGAGATGTCGAAAAACTTTTGAAAGAAAATCAGATCTCAGAGTATAAAATATTTGACCTGAGCAGGGATTTCATTCTTATTGCTAAGATAGGTCAAAAAGATCAGAAGGTCAATTTGCAAACGTAGGGATAGAGATGAAGATTTTAATCACCGGCGGGGCTGGGTTCATCGGATCGCATTTAGCCGAGGAGCTTTTAAGCCAGGGTGAAGAGGTTTATGTAATTGACAACCTTTCCACCGGCAGGCTGGAGAATGTAAAACACTTAGCCGCCAATCCAAGGTTTCATATAACCATTGAGACGATATTGGAAGAGAAGGCAGTGGAAGAATTAACCAAGAAGTGTGAGCTGATTTTTCATCTGGCTGCAGCAGTGGGTGTACGTCTTATCATCGAAAAACCGGTGGATACTATTGAAACCAATATCTTAGGAACCGAAATAGTTTTGAAAACAGCTAATAAATTCAAAAGAAAAGTAATTCTTGCTTCCACTTCAGAAGTCTATGGGAAAAATAGTAAAGTCCCTTTTAGAGAAGATGATGATAGTGTCTATGGACCTACCACCAAGAGCCGCTGGAGTTATGCCTGCTCAAAAGCAATAGATGAATTTTTAGCCTTAGCTTATTTTCACGAAAAGAAACTTCCAGTAGTGATCGCCAGACTGTTCAATACCATAGGTCCTCGTCAAACTGGCAGATATGGTATGGTGGTTCCTTCATTCATTCAACAGGCTCTTCTTTCACATCCCATTACCGTATATGGAGATGGAAAACAAAGCCGCAGTTTTACACATGTCACAGATGTGGTCTCTGCTCTGATAGGGCTCTCCGAACATCCGAAAGCAGTAGGCGAGGTATTCAATGTGGGGAATGGAAGAGAAATCACTATTGAACGATTAGCCCTCCTTATTAAAAAGATGACTAATAGTAAGTCTAAGATCGTGTATATTCCTTATGATAAAGCTTTTGAAAAAGGATTTGAGGATATGATTAGAAGGGTTCCGGATATAACCAAGATAAATCATCTAATAGGATATAAACCCAGGATGAATCTGGAAGAAAGTTTAGAGAAAATCATCGATTATTATCGAGAATAGTTTGAGACATGTTATATACTTTCATCTTTTTAATCTCTTTGCTTTTAGTTTTAGTTCTGACTCCTCTTTTTAGGAAGTTAGCCTTTAAAACGAATTTCCTGGACTACCCAGATCCGAGGAAGATCCATTTACAGCCGACTCCTCTCTTAGGGGGAGCTTCTGTCTTCCTGGGATTCTGCGGGGCAGTTTTTTTGAGTTTTTTATCAGGATATCCCTGGACCAATGAGGTTTCCGGGGTTCTTATCGGAGGTCTAATCGTCATTGGATTTGGGCTCTGGGATGATAAATTTGGTATGCAACCCGGAGTTAAATTCTTAGGGCAGATATTGGCTTCTTTTATCTTCCTTTTAGTAAGCCATAGCCTGGGCAGTCTGGGTTTTGGAGTTATCGGGGATTTGCTCCTTTTCCTCTGGATGGTTGGATTGATGAATGCTATTAATTTCTTGGACAATATGGATGGGCTCTGTAGTGGGATATCCTTTATAGCTACTACAGCTTTTATGTTGATTTTTATTTTCAACGGGCAGGGTGATCAGATTATTCTCTGCCTTGCCCTCATGGGAGCGCTGTTAGGATTTTTAGTATACAATTTTCCGCCAGCCAAGATTTTCCTGGGCGATGCTGGCAGTATGTTCAATGGATTTATTCTCTCGGCTTTAGGGATTTTATTCGCTAAAAAAAATAGCTCTTTCAATTTACTTCTGGTCCCTATGCTAATTTTGAGTTATCCGATTTTTGATATCTCTCTGGTCACATTCACTCGTTTAAAGGAAGGGAGAAAAATTTATAAGGGAGGTAAGGATCATTCCTCTCACCGGTTGATGAATTTAGGCTTTCACTTGAAAAAGACTCTGGGTTCTATTTATCTAATCAGCTTAAGTCTTGGTATAATAGGGGTTCTGGTGTTTTCCATTTTTGAATCGCCCTGGAAAGTCCTGATAGCTTTCTGGGTTGGCCTTCTTTTAGCTATTCTGGGAACTTATCTTCATCGCCGGTTTGCCCGGGTAGGAGAAAAGCTCTGGTTAATCTTTTTGGATGTCATCTCCGTTAATTCCGCTTTCCTTTTCTTCTACTGGTTAAGATTTGAATCAGGTCTTTTCAGCACCCCGATAGTTATCCCTTTATCAGAATATATAATTCCAGCTATCTGGATAACCTTTTACTGGTTAGTTCTCTTTGCCATATTAGGGCTATACGAGCTGAGATCGGAGCTTTCATTGAAGGTTGAATGGGATAAGATCTTAAAATCAGTTATCCTAGGGATGATGATTTTTTCAGTACTATCTTTGAAATTTATTACTTTTAGATTTGTGCTTCTTTACACTTTGAGCCTGAGCCTTTTTCTTCTATCTTTAAGGACATTTTTTATTTTAATTAACCGGGCACTTTATTCCAGAGGAATAAGGAAAAGGAAAAGCTTACTATTGGGCACTAAAGTAAATGCACAGAAATTAAATAAATTTTTGAAGACAGACTTCAATCCCGGATTTAAGGTCATAGGTTTTGTCTCTGAGGATAAAGAATATCCGAAAGATCTGAGGGTAGTAGGATGCTTGGAAGATTTGGATAATATCCTTAAAAAAACAAGAGCTGAAGTATTGATTTTGGCACTGGATCAAGATTTTGAAAGCTTGATTGTTCAGATATTGAAAGGTGTAGAAGAGGTAGAAGCTGATATGGTGATAAAAGAGGAGCAAGTTCAGCTTTTCTCTGGTCTGAAAAAAGCAAAATTCTATAAAGGTCCCTGGGTTAAGGTTTATCCTGCTCCATTAAAGACCTGGGAGTGGGGTGCCAAACGGATACTGGACTTTATTATATCTTTGTTTTCAATTCTGGTTTTGAGTCCACTCTGGCTTTTGCTCTCATTTTTTATTTCTCTAAATTATTCAGGTGGTATTATAAATAGAAAGAGATTTCTGGGAAAAGGAGGTAAACCTTTTGAGCTTTTCAGCTTTAATTCCGGACCTCTAGATTCTCAAAGTCGATTGAGCAAATTCATGAGAAGTTCCAGGATTGAAAAGCTACCGGTTTTGCTCAATGTTTTAAAAGGTGAGATGAGCTTAGTAGGACCTCTGCCGGAGGAGGATAGCTCTGATGGTTATTCCTCAGAGCTTTCAGATTATTATAAAAGGGTAGAGCTTAAACCTGGTATTTTCAGCCTAAAAAAGAAAAGAAAAGAAACTTCAGTTTATTCCGAAAATATGATAAAAGGGAAGATAGAAGATAATCTTCTCTATGCGGAGAAGGTTTCTCTATGGTTAGATTTCAAGATTATCTTAAATCAGATTTTTAGACCAATCTTAAGGAGGCAGGATGTTTGACCTGAAGTTTATAAGAGAAAATAAAGATATCATTAGAAATGCCATTCAAAATAAAAACGAGTCCTTAAATTTAGATGAACTTTTGAATTTAGACGAAAAGAGAAGGGAGATTATCTCTGAGGTTGAGGAATTAAAACATCAGAGAAATATTATTAATCAGCAGATAGCTTTACTCAAAAGGGACAAAGAAGATGCTCAAAAAGAGATTCAGCAGGCAAAGGAGATCTTTATTTTCTCAATCCCCCGTCTGGAAAACTCTTTGAAAGAGGTAGATGAAAAAATTAAAGATTTACTCTTGAGGGTTCCAAATATTCCACACCCTTCAGTGCCAGTAGGGTTTGATGAAAATTCAAACATAGTGATAAGAAGCTGGGGAGAACTGCCGGAATTTAGCTTTGAGCCAAAGCCACATTGGGAGATAGGGGAGCTCTTAGGGATTTTAGACCTGGCTCGCGGAGCAAAACTTTCTGGCTCGGGATTTTATACTCTCAAAGGTAAGGGTGCACTTTTAGAAAGAGGGCTAATAAATTTTATGTTAGACCTGCATACTAAAAAGCATGGGTATAAAGAAATCTGGTCTCCATTTGTGGTGAACAGAGCCTGTATGATTGGCACCGGGCAATTGCCTAAATTAGAAGAGGATATGTATCTATGTGAAAAAGATGACCTTTTCTTAATACCTACAGCCGAGGTGCCGGTTACCAATCTGCATAGAGATGAAATCCTTAAATCAGAAGAGCTTCCAATCTATTATGTTGCCTATACTCCCTGTTTCAGAAGGGAGGCAGGTTCTTATGGCAAGGATACCCGTGGAATATTAAGGGTACATCAGTTCGATAAAGTTGAACTGGTGAAATTAGTCAGGCCGGAAAATTCTTATGCCGAACTTGAGAAATTAGTATCTGATGCCGAGGAGGTTTTGCAGCTCTTGAAAATTCCCTACCGGGTCAGGCTTTTGTGCAGCGGTGATTTGAGCTTTGCTGCGGCTAAATGTTATGATTTAGAAGTCTGGGCACCCGGGGTTAAGAAATACTTAGAGGTTTCTTCTTGCAGTAACTATGAGGCTTTTCAATCCAGAAGGATCGGGATAAAATTTAAGCCTGACCCGAAATCTAAACCCGAATATATTCACACCTTAAACGGTTCAGGCGTAGCTTTAGCCCGCACAGTTGCAGCGATATTGGAAAATTTTCAAACTGAAAAAGGGACGGTTATTTTGCCTGAAGTCTTAAGGTCTTACCTGGGCGGACTGGAAGAGATAAGCTGATTTTTGGATGTTAAATATAAGATGATCGATATCGAATGTGGTGTCCGGGTCAAACCCAGACGCTACGTTTCCTAATTTGTAAGACAACCCTTCGCAGAGTCGTCCCCTGAAAAACTATTTCTGCCATTCCTCGATTTTCTGTGAATACTCCTTAAACAATTTTTCAGCAACAGTTTTATCTTTAGATTCAATATAAATATGAAAGTTAGCCTTCCTTCTATCCGGAACAACCAGAACCCAGGAATCATCCAGTAAAACTCTAACCCCATCTATCAGTTCTCTTTTAGACTTCTCTGTATATTGTATAAGCTCCCTCATTACCTGCCCTTTTTTACTCCAGTCACAGGGCATCATTTCTTTAATCCAGTAGAATTGCTCCAGCTCTCCTCTAAGATCACCTAATCTCTTTTTAGTCTTAGCCATAAGTTCTAAGATTTTGATCACATCATACATCCCATCTGCACCTAATTGAAATCCCGGGAAGATAAAACCTCCTTTAGTCCCACCAACAAAATCAACCTTTAAGGAACTTATGGCATCCATCATAGCTAAATGGTCATTTCTAACCCTTATAACCTTAACCCCGTATTCTGAGGCAATCTCCTCTACCCCCATAGAAGCCACCACTGGCACCGCTATCTTTTGAGCTTTATTAGAGCTCAAAAATAAGGAGGTTATCATCAGAAGCAACAAATCTGCAGAGACAAATTCACCTTTCTCATCAACCGCTGAGATCTTCTCTGCTCCTGGATCTAAGAGAAATCCAACATCTGCTTTTAATGATTTAGCAATGGTAGAAAGTTGTTGTAAAGATTGAACCTCCTCCCTCCCATTTCGAGCTAATTTCTTGGTATCCAAATAGGCATTTAAAGAGATGACATCACATTCTAAAGCTCCTAAAATTGAAGGGAATATCTCTGAAGCACCCCCATAAGAATAATCGATAACCACCTTGAATTTAGCCTGTTTGATTGCTTCGGTATCAATAGCTTTCAGGAAATCATCACGATAAGATTCAATCACTCTCTGAGGAAAATCGAGTTGACCTACCTCCTCCATCGAAGCTCTTCTAAAATCTTCTCGGAAGAAAAATCTCTCCACCGCTTTAGCTTTAGAAGTTGGAAGGTCCTGACCATTTCCATCAAAAAAGATAATATCTATTGTTTTATCCTCTATAGGTGAAGTTCTGACATGAATACCACCCTTTTCCCGGCCCGATTTCAACTCATACCTCACCACTGGAATCGGTAAAGTCCTCAGGTCTTGTACATTTACCCCCGAGGATAAAAGCCCGCAAATAAAGGCACGATTAGTCATCCTGGAGGTTTTCCCAGCATCTCGACTGGTAACCACGGTTGCCCCTCTTCCTAAAATTGCTCCAAATGCCGCACCTAATTTTACTGCAAATTCAGGTGTAAACTCTAAGTTTCCCAAACCGCTGACTTTAGCATCTGTGAATAGCTCTCGGTTCCATTTTTCTCCCCAGACCAAACTTGTGGAAAGGATTGCCCCGGATTCAACCTCTTTACCGGGCCAGACCTTTACATTGGAATTTATCTTGGACCTTGAGCCTATGATACAGCTCTCGCTCACAATAGAGTTCTCTAAAAGAGTTGCCTCCTCTCCGACTATAGTTTTAAAACTTACTACTGTTTCCCTTAAAGTAGCACGATTCCCTATGAAACTATCTTTCCAGATTACTGAACGGTTTATATTAACCCCTTCTCCACAGTGCACTCCTTCCCCTATAACCGAATTAGAGATTTTGGATTTCGACCCTAAGTTAGAATTACTCCCTAAGATAACCACCCCATCGAATTCCACCTCCTCCCCTACCTTCACATTTTTACCCACCCAGAGCAATGCTTCTTTTCTTTTTAAAAGATTCCCCTCAATTTCTATCTTAACCTTACCCTCTAATATATCCTGATGAGCTTGAGAATATTCTGCTAAATTCCCTACATCTCTCCAGTAATCCGGGGAGACATATCCAAAAAGCCGTTCATTTTCTTTAAGCATCAAAGGGAAAAGGTCTTTGCTAAAATCAAATTCTTTTTTTGCAGGAATTTTCTCTAATATATCCGTCTCTAAGATATAAATCCCGGTATTGACCGTATCGCTGAAAACTTCTCCCCAGGTAGGCTTTTCCAGAAAGCGAGAGATTCTTCCATCCTCCTGCGTAAAAACCACCCCATAGGATAAAGGGTTTTCCATCCGTGACAAAACCATAGTAGCTTTAGCCTTGTTTTTCAAATGAAAATCTATAGCTAAAGATAGATCGATATCAGTAAGAACATCCCCGGAGATTACCAAGAAACTCTTATTTGATCCGGATGAAGAACCCTTATATAAAAGTTCTTCCGCATTCTTAACGCTTCCGGCAGTGCCATAATCTTCAGTAGCAGTGATATATTCGATCTTTACTCCGAATTTTGAACCATCTCCGAAATAATTTTTTATCTCCTCCCCCTGGAAAAAAAGCAGAGCGACAATTTCTTTAAGATTATGCTTCTTCAAAAGGTTGAGGATATGCTCCATCATCGGCTTATTGGCAATGGAAACTATCGGTTTAGGAAGGTTACAGGTTAAAGGTCTGAGCCTGGTTCCAAACCCACCTGCCATTATCACGGTTTTCATTTAGGATCCTCGACTTTAATTTATTTATTAAAACAATAAAATGTTTTTAAATCCAAAATCAACAGTTTTTATAAAATTGTGGCTTGACAAATTAAACCTCTACTTTTATTTTGTCTTTCGTAGGGCAACCCTGAAGGGTTGCTTGTTCTTACCTAAGGTTAATTTGCCAGAGATTAATGCCTTGTGATTACTCCCTTATATTCTATCTGTTTTTTTGTAGGGGAGGGGCTTGTTGAGCTTAGCGAAATCCCGATTTCTTCGGGGTCCCCTCCCGTTTTTTTCACCACCCACGGGCGACCACAAGGGTCGCCCCTACAGGGTCTCACCTGTTTTGCTACATCTCAAATTTTAAAAGACGCGTAGCCGAAGCCTTCAGGACTCGGTGGCAGAGGTCTAAAACCTCTGCTACGCGAGTTTAATTATATCTCAAATCCTTAAAGCCGAGAAAATTATACTCCCGATTAAGATGAAAAGAACTCCAGATGAAATCAAGATATATTTTTTATCCTTCTCTAAAGAGAAGGAGATTATAGCCACAATCACTCTCAATACCGGAGTAAAAATCAAAATTAAGACACCTAAATTTATAAAAGCATAAGGATTTAACTTAAATATTTCAGAAAAAAGTTCTGAAAAAGAAAAAAGGATGGCAGAAGTTTTCGAAGGAGAAAAAATCAACAGGATAAATCCTAATACCAAGATCGAACCTGATAAATATGTACCTACTTTTAAGATTAAACTGATGTAGCGGTGAACAATATCTTCCTTTTGCATACCTTTTTAGTCTTAATTCTTTGGAGAATTTATACTTACATTTAAACTTATCGGCTGAAATTCAGTTTTTTTAGCCAAAAAATAAAAAATGAATTTTCGTTCCTTTGAAAAACATCTCCAAACAAAGATAAAACAAAACCAGAATAAAAGCTATTCTTATATAATTAGTTTTAATTTTATGAATTATCCTTGAGCCTATATGAGCACCCAAGAATACACCTAAAATTGAGACCCCGGAAATCAGAAGGTTAATATCCCCTCTGAAATAATAAATAAAAGCGCTGGCACAAGCAGTAACTCCGATCATAAAATTGCTGGTAGCAGTTGCAACCTTCAAAGGTATTTTCATAAAAAGATACAT
>JAZDLB010000085.1:0-2085 GCA_043802565.1 Candidatus Zixiibacteriota bacterium
AGATTTGTCCGGGAGTGGCAACCCAAAGAACCTAAGGCAGTTAAGAACTTCATCACTAATATTGATGATTCTTTGACCTTTTATGAGTTTAACCAGAGCTTATGGAAATTTTTAAAGTCTACCAATTCTCTGGAGAGCTATTTAAGAGAGGTTCGTCGCAGGGTTTGGTTGGTTGATTCCTTTAGAGATGAAAGGAGCTGTGAAACCTTAGTCTTTGCTTTAGTTAAAAGATATAATAACCAAAGGAGATCAGTACCCTTTTTCAAAAAAATAAATTCACACAATCTTCTTGACACATCCTATTTATTTTCTTAGTTGACAATCAAATAATTTCTCAATTTATTAATGGCATAGTCTTACAAGGTAGCCGCAATCTTCAGATTGCGAAGGGATAAGATGGGTAATATCGTAAGCTGAAATTGACCCCACCCTATCCCTCCCCTATCCTACGGACCCGTTTCAGGGCAAGGGGAGGGTAAAAAAAGAGCGCAGACTAAAGTCTGCGGCTACCGGAAATAAAAAATGATCGGTAAAACAATTTCACATTATAAGATTTTAGAAAAGTTAGGCGAGGGTGGAATGGGTGTGGTGTATAAATCCCAGGATACCAAGCTTGATAGAATTGTAGCCTTGAAGTTTTTGTCAAAAAATCTCTTGTGTGATGCAGAAGCTAAAGAAAGGTTTGTGCTTGAAGCTAAAGCCGCATCTGCGTTAAATCATCCTAATATTTCCACGATTCACGAGATAGATGAGGTAGGGAGTGAATGCTTTATTGTTATGGAATACGTCGAGGGTAAATCTCTCAAAGAACTTTTGAAAGAAAAAAGTTTTTCTCTAAATGAAGTTTTAGATATAAGCATAAAGATAGCTGAGGGTTTGAATTCCGCTCACAAAAAAGATATAGTTCATCGGGATATTAAATCAGATAACATAATGGTTACAGATGAGGGTTTAATTAAGATAATGGATTTTGGGTTGGCAAAGCTCAGAGGGGTATCTGGACTGACCAAGGCCGGAACAACCTTAGGGACAATGCAATATATGTCGCCAGAGCAGGTTCAGGGATTAGAAGTTGATCAACGTTCAGATATATTCTCCTTTGGGGTGGTTTTATATGAGATGATCACCGGTCAATTGCCTTTCAGAGGTGAGTATGAAGCCACCATAATCTATTCTATTATAAATGAGACACCAGAACCATTATCAAAGTATAAGACAGATATTCCAGAAGGGTTACAGAGAATAGTTGATAAAGCTTTGGAAAAAGATGTAAATCTTCGCTACCAGAGTTTAAGTGAACTTCTGGCTGATTTCGAGAGGATGGTTAAGGGGGAAGAAGTTAAAAGGGTAATTCCAAAGCGGATAAATTGGGCATTATTGGGAATTGGAGCTGGAATAATAAGTTTAGTTTTTATTATTATAATCTCGTTCTGGTTTTTCAGAGGAGTTCGTCGTGTTTCTGCCACGCCTTCTTTAGCAGTGCTTTATCTGGAGAATATAGGTGATAAGATGGACGACTATTTTGCGGCTGGAATGACGGAGGCAATAATTACAGACCTTTCTAAGTTAGAGGGTCTAAGAGTTTTATCCAGGTCGGATGTAGCCCCTTACAAGGGGAAGGCAATTAACATGAAAGATTTAGGTAAAAAGCTTTGCGTGGACTATATCATAGAGGGTTCTATCCAAAAAGCTGACCATATGTTGAGGATAACCGCTCAGTTGATAAAAACTAAAGATGGTTTTCATCTCTGGGCAGATAAATTTACCGGGGAGCTAAACAGTGTATTTGAAGTTCAGGATGAAGTAGCGGAGAGGATCGCTTCTGCACTGAAGGTAAAGTTATCTCCTGTGGAAAAAAACAGGATAGAGAAAAAACCTACTGGAAGTATCCAGGCTTATGATTATTATCTGAAAGGGATGGATTATTTCTGGAAAGGGAGTCAGAAAGATTTAGATCTGGCCCTGGAGATGTTCAATAACGCTTTAGAGATCGATTCTAATTATGCCCTGGCTTATTCCGGCATAGGGGAAGTTTATGCGACCAAGTATAATTATCAGAGGACCCTGAATTGGAGGGATAAAGCG
>JAZDLB010000086.1:0-3965 GCA_043802565.1 Candidatus Zixiibacteriota bacterium
CTATTCTTACCCATACCTGAGGGATTTAAAGAGAGAATCTATCCTAAGATTGCCAAGAAAAATGCCAGAAAAAGATTTCCTGAGGTGATCAAGGTAAAAAATCCCAAGATGAGGGTTGGTTATTTTATTGGTTGCGGAACAGATTTAGTTTATCCTGAGATAGCCGAGGCCGTGATAAAAGTTTTAACCCATAACGACATCGAGGTTGTCATTCCCAAAGGGTGGGTCTGCTGTGGAACCTCAATTTACAATTCAGGCGATTTCAAGACCGGGATAAAGCACGCCAGAAAGAACTTGAAAGTTTTCAATGAAGCTAAAGTGGATGCCATTGTGACCAGCTGTGCTTCCTGTGGCTTGACCTTGAAAAAAGAGTATCCGGAGCTTTTAAAAGCTGGAAAATTCAATGCTCCGGTTTATGATATAAATGAATTCCTTACCAAAGTGATAAAATTAAAAGAAGATTTCAAACCGATTGACTATAAAGTAACCTATCACGACCCTTGCCATCTGAACCGTGGACAGGGAATTAAGCTTGAGCCCAGAAAGATATTGAAAAGCCTGCCCGGAGTTAAATTTACCGAGATGAAAGATGCAGACCGGTGCTGTGGCGGAGGTGGTTCTTTTCATCTCAAATATTACCCGATCTCAGTGGGTGTAATGCAGAAGAAATTGGTCAATATGGAAAAACTCGATGCCGATACCCTGGTAACCTCCTGCCCCGGCTGTATGATGAGATTTGAGGAAACGTTTTTACAGAAACAAAACGGCAAAAAAGTCAAGCACCTAGTCCAGCTCCTGGCTGAAGCCTACGGAGATAAAGATAAATAATCTGTAGAGACGCCTAGCAGGCGTCTCTCCTTTTTTCTAACAGTTACTGGTAGAGAATATCCTGATATATTTCAAATCATACGTAACCGATTCTCGTAAAAGCTTTAATCAAGTTTAACGTTATGACACCGGCGTGGCGCTGAAGTTGGTTCTGAGAGGTAATCGGTTGCCTGTTCAGTGCCGATTTATATTAATAGTAAAGCTAAAAGGTTATAGCTTTTTGCTTGCATTTTAAGCTGTTAGTGTTTTTATTTAAGACAAAACTTGAAGGTTTTAAGAGATGAGTCAATATTCACGTGAGAAAAAGGGAGACTCGGTAAAGCTCCTTAAAGATACGATTGAGACTAAAATAGATAAACTTGCCGAGATTAATCGCAATTTGAAGAAAAAACTCTTCGATCATCAGGCTATTTTAGAGCTAAGCCACCAATTTAACTCAAATCCGGACCTGGAGGCTCTTTTAGAAAATATTCTTCTGACCTGTGTGAAACGTTTAGAGGTTCGCGGTGGAGTAATTGCAGTTCAGAGGATTCCTGGGGACCAATCGTTTTCTCTTACCAGAGCTTATGGGATAGAGCTAAAAAAAGGATGGGAGTTTTCACTTGATTCTTCCCTGACTGTATATCTTAAAGAAAAGAACAAACCTTTAATAATAAAAGATATAATCAAAGAATTCAAGTCTGAATTAAAAGGACTTCAAGCTGTCAATTTAGAGATAATAACACCTCTCCTGATAAGAGCTAATGTAAGGGGTATTCTTTTACTCGCCGACAAAATTTCCGATCTACCCTATTCGGAAAACGATCTGGAATTCCTTTCCCTGCTGGTTAATCAGGCAACAACCATGCTAGAAAATTTACTTAATTTTCAGAACGGTAATTACACAAATTTAGAGCTAAAGAATACTCAACCGCAGTTAATGCAGACCGAGAGATTGGCACTCTTAGGACAGCTTTCAATTACCATTGCTCAGAAGATAACCGATCCTTTAGGGATAATCAAAAATTATCTGGCTATCCTTTCACAATCTTCTAAAAAGACCGATAAATCCTTGGCTCATCTAAGGGTTATAAAAGAAGAGGTGGATCGGATAGCCCATATCGTAAAACAGCTTACCTATTTCTATCGCCCTAAATCCGAGGTTAAAACTCTAATAGACCTTGGCTCTCTTTTAGAAGACACCCTGTCTTTTGTAGAAAAACAACTTTCCAAAGATAAAATCTTTATTATAAAGAAGGAATTTCAGTCAAACCGGCCCAAGATCAAAGTCTATCCAGATGAATTGCGACAGGTATTTTTAAACCTTTTAATGAATTCTAAGGAGTCTTTGCCCCAGGGAGGAGAGATAGAAGTTTCTATGAGAACTCAGGATGAGAAATTCGAAATAGAGTTTAAAGATACTGGCAGATGGGTTGAAGAAAATGATATCCCTTTAAACTTCGAGCTTTTTGATATTGTGGAGGAAGGAAAGTCAAGACTGGGATTCTGGGTTTCCTCCGAGATATTAAAAAGACATAACGGTGAGCTAAAGGTAAAAAATAGAGAGGATCGAAAAGGAAGCTGTTTTAACCTCAGTTTGCCTTTCCGGGAAACGGATCTGCAGAATGGAAAGTTAAAATGAATACGAAAAATCCGGAAAAAATCTTAGTAGTAGATAATGAAGTCAGGATGCGTGAGAGTCTCAAGACTCTTCTGCACAACTCCGGGTATGAGGTGGAGATGGTGGAAGATGGGGAGAAAGCCATTCGCCTTATAAATCAAAATAATTTTGAACTGATAATTTCTGATATAAATATACCAAAAGCCAGTGGGATAGAACTGTTAAAAAAAGCAAAATCTAAAGACAAGGACGCCTTGGTCATCCTTATGACCGACTATGGTTCATTGGATTCAGCCTTAGAGGCGATAAAGGGAGGGGCTTATCACTATTTTCTTAAACCGATCGAGTTTTCAGACCTGGAGAGAGTTATAAAAAGCGGGCTGGAGAAAAGGAAAATAGATTTAGAAAGAAAAATCCTTTTAAAGGAGCTTAAAGAGAAAAACGTAGAACTCAAGACGAAAGTTGAGGAACTAAATGCCTTATATCAGGCTGGTCGAGCTTTAAGCTCCAAAGATAGTTTAGATAACCTGCTGGCCAATATCCTTTCTCTGGCGACTAAAGTGGTGAAGGCTAAGACCGGTTCCATAATGTTGCTGGATCCTTCAAACCGATTTCTTTTTATAAAGACCGCCATCGGTCTGGAAAAAGAAATTATAAAGAATGCAAAATTAGAGCTGGGCAAAAGCATATCCGGCTATGTGGCGGAAAAAGGACAGCCGCTTTTAGTGGAAGATGTGGAAAAAGACCCGCGCTTCAAAAGGACCTCCAGGGAAAAGTATGAGACCAAGTCCCTGATCTCGGTGCCCTTGAAAGCTAAAGATAAGATCTTGGGTGTCATAAATCTGAATAACAAACTCAGTGGAGAGCCTTTTAATACTAAAGATCTTAAATTGATCTCTACCTTTGCCTCCCAGGCAGCTATAGCGATTGACGATGTGTATAATTTTGAGCAGAGCAGAAAAAAAATTGCCCAGCTCTCGGTTTTGCACCAGATAGCTTCACGCCTTGCAACTTTAGACGATTTTGAGGAGATCTCGAAATTCATTTTCCTGCAGTTAAAGAAGATAATGCCCATAGACTTTTCCCTGTGGTTTGACTGGAATGAAAAAAATCAAAAGATAAGGCTCAACTCCATCCATGGGCTGGAGGATAGAATTTCAGGGTTGGAGATCCCCCTTCTGGATTTAGATATATTCGATCGGGAAAAGCTGAGCCAGAAGATTAAAAAAAGGCTGGAGGAGGAAAAGTTTATTTCTCCTCAGAGCATTATTTATTCTTTCCCCATATTAGCTGAAGGCACTTTCCTGGGGATATTCTGTGCCGGGAATGTAAAAGGTATAGTTTTATCTAAGGAGGAAGAAGAGATTATCTCCATCGTAGGTTCTCAAGCAGCTTCAATCTATGAACGCCAGCGAGCGATCCTGAATGCAACCAGACTTCTAACTATGGGGAATATGATGTCTGAGATAACCCACGATCTAAAAAAACCTCTGACCAATTTAAAAGGGGTAATTCAGCTTTTAAAAGAAGGGAAAAG
>JAZDLB010000087.1:0-2502 GCA_043802565.1 Candidatus Zixiibacteriota bacterium
TATAGTGGTTGACTTAGGCACAGCTACTACTTTTGATGTGGTTTCCCGTAGGGGAGATTATCTCGGAGGAGCTATTTCCCCTGGAATAGAGACCTCCTCCGCTCATCTTTTTCAAAAAGCTGCTTTGCTCTCTACGGTGGAACTTAAAAAGCCAACAAAAGTTATTGGCACAAATACACGGGACAGTCTCAAGTCCGGGATAATCTTTGGTGCAATAGGCCAGATAGATGAGATAGTCAGAAGGATAGAAAAAGAGCTTGGAGAAAAACCTAAAGTCATAGCAACTGGAGGTTTAGCAGAGTTAATCTCCAAAGACTCTAATACTATTCAAAAGATAGACCAAACCTTAACTCTTCAAGGGCTTAAAATAATTTACGACAGAGTTAAGAAATCTAAAAAAACCAAATAGAATTTCACTGCTAAGTCATTTTAAAGGATTGACTTGCATAAAATCTAAAAAATTCAAATAAAATAACTGAAATTTTAGTAATTATAAAAAAGATGTTAAGTTTAATATTGTTTTTTTATTTTAATATATTTTAGAAATTTTTAAATTTTAACTTGCTTTTTAAAAGTTTATATTATATAATCTCAGAGCATTTAGCAATCTTATAAGGAGAGTGCTAAAATCTGAAATTATCAAACAGTATAACTGATTGATAATTAAACTCTTAAACTAATAGAAAGGAGGATCAATTATGTCCATAGGAAAGATTAAGCCCTTAGGAGACAGGGTGCTGATCAAGTCCTCAGAGCCAAAAGATGTAAAGAAGAGCGGGATTATTATCCCGGACACTGCGAAAGAAAAACCCCAGGAAGGGGAAGTAATTGAAGTTGGACCGGGAAGGGTAACTGAGGAGGGGGAAAGGATTGAAATGGAGGTTAAAAAGGGGGATAAGGTTTTGTACGGGAAATATTCCGGCACAGAAGTAACCATTGATGATGTAGAATATCTGATAATGAGAGAAAGTGATATCTTAGCAATAATTGGATAATCCGCCTCAAGGTCAAATTCGACCAAGGGCGAGATAAAGGAGGTTAATGAATATGGCTAAAATCTTGGAATTCAATACCGCGGCCAGGGAGAAGTTAAAAAAAGGCGTGGATAAATTAGCAGATGCAGTGAAGATCACCTTAGGTCCCAAAGGTAGAAATGTGATCTTAGATAAGAAGTTCGGCTCACCCACTATAACCAAAGATGGGGTAACAGTTGCCAAGGAGATAGACTTAGAGGACCCCTTTGAGAATATGGGTGCTCAGATGGTAAAAGAGGTTGCCTCTAAGACCTCAGACGTGGCAGGAGATGGAACCACCACTGCTACAGTTTTAGCCCAGGCAATCTACAGGGAAGGCTTGAAAAATGTTACTGCTGGTTCAAACCCTATGGCTTTAAAAAGAGGGATCGAGAAAGCTGTTCAGGTTGTGATTGAGGAGATAAAGAAGCTTTCCAGGCCTCTACCCGGTAAGACTGAGATAGCTCAGGTAGGATCGATCTCAGCCAATAATGACAAAGCTATTGGCAATCTGATCGCTGATGCTATGGAGAAGGTAGGTAAGGATGGAGTGATAACTGTGGAAGAGGCAAAAACCACAGCTACAACTTTAGAGGTGGTTGAGGGGATGCAGTTTGATCGCGGTTTTCTCTCTCCCTATTTTATCACCAATCCGGATAGTATGGAAGTTCTCTTAGAAGAACCCCTGATCTTAATTCACGACAAGAAGATCTCCGGGATGAAAGACCTGCTGCCCGTCCTGGAAAAAGTGGCTCAGTTGGGCAAAACTCTTCTGATAATTGCAGAGGAGGTTGAAGGTGAGGCTTTAGCTACTTTAGTGGTAAATAAGCTCAGAGGCACTTTAAAGGTCTGTGCCGTTAAAGCCCCTGGTTTCGGAGATAGAAGAAAATCCATGCTTGAGGACATAGCGATTCTAACCGGTGGAAAAGTAATCGCTGAGGAATTAGGATTAAAATTAGAGAACACGGTGATATCAGACATGGGAAAAGCCAAAAGGATAACCATAGATAAGGATAACACCACCATAGTAGAAGGTGGAGGTAAAAGTGCGGATATAAAAGGGAGAGTAAACTCCATAAAAAAGCAGATCGATGAAACTACCTCAGATTATGACAAGGAGAAACTGCAGGAAAGGTTAGCTAAGTTAGCTGGTGGGGTAGCGGTTATAAATGTTGGAGCTTCAACCGAGACGGAGATGAAGGAGAAAAAAGCCCGGGTGGAGGATGCTCTGCATGCTACCAGGGCCGCAGTTGAGGAAGGAATAATACCTGGTGGTGGAGTTGCTTTCTTAAGATCTATTCCAGCCTTAGAAAAATTAAAATTAGAAGGGGATGAGGCAATCGGAGTTACGATTTTGAAAAAGGCTTTAGAGGAGCCTATTCGACTCATAGCTGAAAATTCTGGTGCTGAAGGCTCTATTGTGGTGAATCGGGTGAAAGAGGAAAAGGGAGCCTTCGGTTTCAATGCTGAGACTGGAAATTTCGAGGAT
>JAZDLB010000088.1:0-3532 GCA_043802565.1 Candidatus Zixiibacteriota bacterium
AGAAATGAGAGGGGAGAGAAAAACGTCGGGGCTAAAACCCGAAGCTACGAACTCTATCATCAATTGTAGGGGCTCAATCCGCCTTTGGCGGATGAACCTCTACCGTCTTCAATGCAGAATCTCTATTTCTTTGATGGGAAAAAGGAATTTGCAGGTGTTGATAGAAAATAACTGACCTCCACCTTCAGGTTAGTTCTGAATGGGGCAGGGCAATTGCCCTGCCCCAGCACGAAAAGTGCGGGAATTCAAATTCCGTACAGACTTAAGATGTATGAGAATACTAAGTCTTAAATGGACAGAAAACTCTATTGGTCTGGAGACCAACAAAGAGAGGGAGTCGAGAGATTCTTCGCCCGAAGGGCTCAGAATGACTCAAACGTCACGGAGAATTATATGGAAAATCTTTTAGGTAAAGTTGAGGCTTATTTATCGGAAATAGAGATCGAGGTATCAGATGATTTAATTTCTCTGATAAATAGTCGTATTAAACCTCCAATTCCAGTTAAAAAGGAAGATATCTATATTCGGGCGATGTATTTAGTCTCGGACCAGGTTAACTCCTTTGGTGGATGTTTCCCTTTAGACGAACATCCTAAATTGGCAGAGCTATTGATTGATTCTCCAGTGTTAATTGGTCATTCTAAGGAAAGACTGCCTATTGCACGGAACTTCAAAGCAGATTTAGTCAAAAAAGATGAAGTTAACTGGGTTAAAGTTTATTTCTACTGGCTAAAAAATTCACCGGAGGCAGACTCCTTAAAAGGAAATATAGACCACGGGATTTATAAAGAATGCTCCATCGGTTTTTCATTTGAATTTCCAGAATGTTCTATCTGCGGTGAAGACATGAGAAGATGTCAACATATCCCTTTCCGTACTTACGAGAAAGAAAATGGTGAGAAAACTCAAGCCTTTTACAATTACCGTAACATAATCAAGGTGTATGAGACATCTTTAGTTTACCGGGGTGCAGTTTTCGGAACCTCGATGACGAATGAGCTTTACCTTTTTCAAAAGCACGATTGTGCAGATGGGGTGTGTAAATTCAAAAGGGCTTATAAGGATTCAATTTTAGAATCCTTGAAAAAAGCCGGAATAGAAAAGGAAGTTAAACTGGTCGGGGAAATAGAAGATAAGGGTTATTCTGAAAATAAAATCGAGCTTTTCTGTAAGAAAGATTTAGAGGAAAAGGTTTTGAGTTCCCTTCCTCAAATTTTCAGGGATAGGGTTTGTTTTGTGAGTGAAGAAAAAATAGATTTGGATAAATTTCAATCTTCGAGATTTATTTTATCCCACATACCCGTTTCAGAACAAAACCATCCAGAGGAAAAAACACTCGATTGTAATTTAAAATTTGAAGGAGAAGAGGTTTCAACTGCTCTTTTCATCCATAGATTAGATATGGAAAAACTTGGAAAGGGGAGAAGGTTTCTGTGCGACTTCAAGGATTTTTCTAAGAATATAGAGTCTGAATCAGCCAGAGAGGTTTTAGATGTAGGAGCATACCAGACCATAGAGGGGAATAAAGATTTTTTTAAGCTCAAATTAGAGGGAGAGATTTTAAATGGGACCTATATGGTAAGAAAGATAAGATTGAAAGATAAAGAAAGATGGATGTTTTATAAAATTTTAAAGAGCGAGAAGATTGTGGAGTGCATTCAAATGGAGGCTGCATCCGTAGGAGGCACTCCATAAAAACTTATGAATAATAACCATAAAATCTTTTCAAAGGTTCAGCTCTTTCAATTTCTGATAACTTTCTTCGTTACCGTTTTCGGGGTTCTGACTGCTTATTATACTACTATTGCCGGGATCAAGTTAGATTTAGCCCATAAGGCTGAGGTACAGATTGTAAATGAGCTGGATAAAAGACTTTCCAATTTAGAGCTCTTGTTGAAAGAGAATTTTATGACTAAAAGGGAATTCTTCGAGCTGAAAGATCAGATCAATCAGAGGCTTTTGAAAATAGAAATGAGACTGGAAGCTAAATAAAGGTTTAAAAGTTCAATCCGCCATAGGCGGACAAAGGTTCAAGGATAAAAGATGTAATAAGAAAAAAAGGAAGATGGAAGATGGAAAAAGGAAAATAAAAAATCGCGTAGCAGAGCCTTCAGGGCTCTGCCTGACTAAAATTAAAAAGGTAGGTTAAAATGGAGATTTTGAAACTGATTGAAAATTTAAAGGGACAAGCAGAGAGGATAAAAGAATCCAGGATTGAAGAGATAGATTTTGATGGGCTGGAGGAAAACTTAAAAACTGCTTCGGAGATGCTGAAAAAGATGAAGGGAAAAGAGGAAACCGCAGAAAATATCTTGGATGATTTTAAAGCGGAGATAAAAAGGATTGCTCTTTCTCTCTCAAGGCTTAAAGGGGATAACTCCAATCTGAAGTTAATTGAGAAGTATCTCTCTAACCCGAATTTAGCCTATGAGGAACTCCACCTTTTGAAAACAAAGCTCAAATCAGAGTTCGATAAAAACTTCTCCAGTACTCCACTGTCTAAAACCAACTATCATTTTTCTAAAGAGAAGAAAGTAAAAGATAAAATTGAGGAGTTTAAGGTTTGAATTGATAAATGACGAATATCGGATGACTGATGATGAATGGATATTGAGTTCTTTATTTGTCGGACTAAAAGTCTGACATGCCAGGGGAACCTCTCTCCAGCCCTCTCCTTAAAAAAAGTTTAATCCGCCAAAGGCGGACAAAAGAAACCTCTCCCTATCCCTCTCCTTGGAAAAGAGAGGGGATAAATAGCATGGCGGGATGCACTTCATAATTATTATTGTTTTAATGCTCCGGCAGTTAATCCGGAGATGATCTGGCGCTGGAAGAATAAGAATAAAATTATCACCGGAAGGGCACAGATGGTAGAAGCGGCCATCAAGTGGGGCCAATCGATGGTCTGGTATCCCTGATACAAGGCTAAAGCCACAGGCAGGGTGCGCATCTTCTCAGATGAGGTTAAAATAAAAGGGAATAAAAATGAATTCCAGTTAACTAAAAATACCTGAATGGCTAAAACTGCTAAAGCTGGTTTGCACAAGGGGAGAACGATCTTAAATAGTATTTTGAAATCGCCGGCACCATCTATCCTGGCGGCATCTTCTAATTCTTTAGGTAAATTTTGAATATATTGTCTCATCAAAAATATCCCTAAGGGATTGACCAGCCAGGGGATGATCAAAGCGAAATAGGTATCATACCAGCCTAATTTTTTTATAAGTATAAATAACGGTACGATGATTATATGAGCCGGGATCATTAAAACTAAAATCACAGATAAGAATAAAACGTTTTTCAATACGAACTCCCTGCGGGCAAAGGCATATCCGACCATCAAACAGAAGATGAGATTCCCCAGGGTTACCAGAATTGCCACAATCAAACTATTAAAGAAAAATCTCAAAAATGGTGCAGAGGACCAGACATCCTGGTAATTTCTCAGGGTAAGCTTTTCTGGTAGAAGGTCTCTGAAATTCAAGACATAGCCGGTTTCTTTAGTCAAGGAGGTCTTGACCATCCAGTACAT
>JAZDLB010000089.1:0-3956 GCA_043802565.1 Candidatus Zixiibacteriota bacterium
CTGAAGAAAGGTAATTACGAACAGTCCAAGGCAGGATCACAAGAAAGATAAAGATCCCGAAAGTTATGAATTTCTGAAATGTTTTCCTTAGCTGTTCCTTCTGGTAAAATAAGACAAAAAAGACTGGAGAAAAAATCAACACCTTAGGAGAACATAACCCCACAAAACCCCAACTTATTCCTGCCAGGAAGATATCCGACCATTTAGCTCTACTTTTAAATAAGATGGTAAAAGTCAAGAGAACCAGAAAAGCGAGTAATAATTCATATTGATGATTATTTACAAATTTAAAGGTCATAAATGAAGCTAAAAAGAGTATTCCGCCTAATTGTCCTACCGAAGCACCAAGTAATCTTTTCCCCAGTAGATAGATTAGATAGGCCGTGAGGCAAGTGACAGTCAATAAAAAAAGACTTATAAAGATCGGATTTTCTCCTAATAGGTAGAAAATTAGCGCGATTATCAATATCCACAAAGGTGGCCAATACGATCTTTCTCCAAAGATTTCTTTTCCTGAGAGATCGCTCCCTTTTATATACCGAGCTCCTTTTTCTAAATATCCCTGACCATCCGGCCCTTCTCCAGGCATTAGATTAAAAATAATAACTACCAGATGTAACAAAATTAAGAAAACAAAAATGTATAAAAAATAGCGGTTTAAAATCCCTTTTAAATTCTCAACAACTGAGGAAATAAGCCTCATAAATTTCTATCTCAATTCAAATAGTGAGATTACCGATGCCAGGCTGAAGATTTGTAGGAGCATATCCCAATACGCCCCTACAAAAACATACTAAAACTCCACTCTCCCTTCAATCGCATTTGCCAAAGTGGTAATATCCGCATATTCTAATTCCCCGCCTGCAGGAACACCTCTGGCGATGCGGGTTACTTTTATCCCCAGGGGTTTTATCAATTTAGCTAAATAGATAGCAGTTGCCTCACCCTCCACATTCAGGTTGGTAGCGATTATCACCTCTTTAACGTTCTCTTTTAACCTGGTTATAAGCTCTTTGGTCTTCAAATCATTCGGACCGATCCCATCTAATGGTGATAATACTCCACCTAATACATGATAGAGCCCTTTATATTGATTAGTTTTCTCCAAAGCTAAAACATCATTTGGCTCTTCCACCACACAGATTATGCTCTTATCCCTTTTGAGGTCTTTGCAGATATTACAGGGATCCTCTTCGGTGATATTAAAGCAAACCGAACAATATCTGACTCTATCCTTAACATCCAAAATCGCCTGAGAAAGCTTCAAAGCCTCCTCCCTTCTCTGCTTCAGAATATAGAAAGTCAATCTTTGAGCAGTTTTCCTGCCAATCCCTGGAAGTTTAGCAAACTCCTCCACCAATCTTTCAACTGAATCGGTTAGTTTTACCATAGTAATCTGTAGTTGCTCGATTCATCGAGCTATTATTCCCTCTCCCCCTGCGGGAGAGGGACAGGGAGAGGGGAAAAAATATCTGACCCTCCCTTTTTCCCTCCCTATAAGGGAGGGAAATATAAGTTTAAAAAGGTAATCCTGGAAGTTTCAATCCACCAGTTAATTTTGACATTTCCTCGGTCTGAATTTCTTGAGATTTTTCTTTTGCCTGATTAACTGCGGCTAAAATCAAATCTTCAAGCATCTCCACATCCTCTTTATTCACCACCTCCGGATCGATTTTTATCTCCAGAATCTCCTGTTTGCCATTAGCTACCACCTTTACCATTCCCCCACCACTCGATCCCTCCACTCTTTTATTCTCCAGCTCCTTCTGAATCTCCTCCATCTTAGCCTGCATCTTTTGTATCTGCTTCATCATATCCCCGAACCCTTTAGGCATCTTATCCTCCACTCTACGAGGTGCAAAGCCTCCGTAGGACCGTATCCCACCCTACAGGTCGTATCCCGCATATTTGCGGGATTATCGACCAAAAGGCGGGATTCACGGCTAAATTGGTTTCTTGTCAATTATCTCGCCACCTAAATTTTCCAGTATCTCTTTTAACCCGGGAATGTCTTGAGGTATAGATTCTTTTTTGAAAACCGGGCTTTTCTGAATAGAATTGTTTAGGCTGTCATTCAAACTGAAGCTGATCCTTAAATCGTTTTGAAATATCTGACTGGTTATTTCCTGAATCTGCTTCAGGTTATCTCTTTTCTCCACCTGTTTTTTGTGGAACTCGTTCCCGTTAGGAAATCCTAAGAGCAAGACCCCGTTATCTAAGGACAATATCTCTGCTTGACTCAGACAGCTCCAGAGTGAAGCTTTTTTTTCTCTTACTTTACTCAAGACTTCGGTCCAGCCAACTTTCAAATTTTCTAAACTCAGATTTTGATTTTTTTGATTCGTCTGGTTTGAATCTTTTTCTGGCTCAGGGTTTCCTTCGGAAATCCTGTCCTTCAGTTCAGAGATTTCTTTTTTCTCTGACAATCCATATTCAATCCCCTCTTCTTTATTCCCTATCTGATCTAACTTTTTAAAAAGGGTCTCTAAGGAGACAGACGAATCCATCTTGATAAGCTTTAACAGTGCAACTTCTAAATGGATCCTCGGCTCAGTAGTTCTTTTCAAGGTATAATTCAAATCCGCCACTATTTTTATCATCCTCAAAAGGTCTGTCTCTGAAAAACTCTCTGATTCTTTTTTGTATTTTTCGATATAGTGCTGGGAAAGATCAAATAATTTTTCAGACTCCCCACCTACCTTAGCTACTAAAAGGTTCCTGAGATGGTCTAATAACCCCAGAACAAATTCAGGCAGGTCAACACCCGAATCGATCAAGCTTTCTAAAAGCTCTAACCCTTTTTTACTATCTTTCTCTTTGATAATTATAGTCAGTTCAAAAAAAACCTCTTGATCTACCAGGCCCAGGGTTTGATCAACTATCTTCTTGGTTATCTTCTTACCACCAAAAGCTATCATCTGGTCCAAAAGGGAAAGGCAATCTCTCAGACTGCCATCCGCTTTACGGGCTAAAGTATAAATGGCTTCCTTCTCCATCTCGAGATCTTCCTTTTTAGAGATATCGTTGATAGTCTCCACTAAATCGTTAAAAGGGATTCTTTTGAAATCAAACCTCTGACAGCGAGAGAGTATGGTGGCAGGGATTTTCTGAGGTTCTGTAGTGGCGAAGATAAAGACCACGTTTATAGGTGGTTCCTCAATGGTCTTGAGGAGTGCATCAAAGGCAGAAGGTGAAAGCATCTGTACTTCATCTATTATATAGACTTTATATTTACCTCGGACCGGAGCATATTTAACCCCCTCGATTATCAGCTCTCTTATGTCTTCCACCCTGCTTTTGGAGGCAGCATCCATCTCAAACACATCTATACTTATGCCGGCATTTATCTCCTTACAGGCAGAGCAAAGGTTACAGGGTTCAGAGATTGGTCCTTTATCGCAATTCAAGGCTTTAGCTAAGATTCGGGCAACTGTGGTCTTGCCAGTTCCCCTGGGTCCGGAGAAAAGATAAGCATGGGCAATTCTTTTTGAGTTTATAGCATTGACCAGAGTAGTAGTAACATGCTTCTGGTCCACCAGCTCCTCAAACCCCATAGGCCTGTATTTCCTCGCCATTACTAAGTATGACATCTCTTCTCCCTTCTCACTTCTTTCGTCTTACGTCTCTCATCTTACGTTTTACTTTTTATTACTATGAACTATCCACCAGGAATATTCCTCCCGTGCACCCACCTTCGATCCCTCATCTGAGGAGGTTACCAGGCAGTCAGGCTCCAGCCAGGCATCCCTGCGGCACACTCCAGTATTCACTTACCGCTGCTACCTTCCGGTCCTGACGGGGTTGGGTGAGCTCAAGTTGCGCAGGACCTGACCTTCATCGCCTTTTACCTATCCCCTCTCCCGGAGTAGAAAACCTCAGGTGGGGATTCGATCCCGGTATAGCGGATTCCGGGTTACAGGGCACCGCTAACTCCCCATCTAGCACGGGAAAAGGAG
>JAZDLB010000090.1:0-6219 GCA_043802565.1 Candidatus Zixiibacteriota bacterium
GTAAGCTAACTGATCCCAGGGCGGAAGATAACCGGTAAAGCTCAGAAACATAGTTAAAAACAAAAGGGCTACACCTATTACCCAGTTGAATTCCCGGGGAGGCTTATAGGAGCCGGTATAAAAGACCCTGCACATATGCAAAAATATAGTTGCTACCATAGCATGAGCAGACCATCTATGTAGATTCCTCAAAAGTATTCCAAAGGAAACCGCAAATTCCAGATCTTTCATATCCTCATAAGCCCGATTAACATCCGGGACATAATAGAACATCAGAAGGATGCCGGTTATGGCTAAAATCAAGAATAAAAGAAAGGCGATCCCACCCAGGCAAAGGGTATACCTGAACTTCAGTCCATGTTTGCGGATTTTGACTGGCAGGACATGTAAGAAAAAATTCCCGAAGACAAAAAGCGATCTTTTCCTTTCTGTATCCGGAAAACCAGTTCTGAAAATAGACTTCCAGAACCCAAATTCAGTTATTTTTTTAAACGGGTTCTTAAGTAAACTCATCCTCATCTCTCTTTTTAGAATTTAAATCAGACTCGAAAATAATCTTCTTTCTTCACTGTCTTTCTGGTATCAACCAAAAGCCTTCTATCTTTTGCTAGCTTAATGGAAAAACTTTTTAGAGGCCCAATGGCTGCCCCCCTCAAAACCTTACCATTCCGGGAAAAAATGCTCCCATGACAGGGACAGATAAACTTGTTCTGGTCTTGATTCCAGTAAACTATACAGCCCACATGAGTACACACCGCTGAAAGAGCTTTAAATCCAGCTTTCTCATGCAGGATGAAGATATTATGCTCCTCAGAAAAGGTGATACTTCCTTCTCCGTAATCTTCTGGTTTCCCCAATTTAAAAGAGGAAGGTGGCTCAAGCAGGACCTTGGGGAAAAGGAATCGAGCTGTGCCTAAAAATGAACCTACCAGGGAAGTGATTAAACCTCCCCACCCAACCCAGAGAAAAAACTTACGGCGTGAGATCTTTTCCTTCTCCTTTGGTTCTTCTATATTCTTATCTTCCTGAGGCACCTTACTCAACCTCCTCCATCTGTAAAGCCTCAAGCGTAATTGCCCCGGTAGGACAATATTTAACGCACAGGCCGCAGCGAATACATAGAGTCTCATCTTTAATCATAGCAGTTCCTTCTTCTAAAAGCTTGAACTCTCCCTTCCCTTCCTGAAATTCCTCCAAAGGGATCCCGTATTTTGCTTCAACCAGTTTTGCCAGGTCCTCTCCCCCCTCGATCTCCCCTATTTTAACCATCTTCAAGCAATAAAAGGGGCAGACATCCACACACCCACCACATAAAAGGCACTTCTCACTATCAAAGATGGTATTAAGGTGACACTTTAGGCACCTTTCCCCTTCTCTTTGAGCTATCTCTAAAGGAAATCCTAATTCCACTTCATCCATCCCCATCCTTCTATCCAGAGGAATTGTGGATATCTCCTGGCGCTTTAATTTATCAAAGTCTTTATATACCTCATCCACAGGTGCCATAACCCCTCTCTGCATTCCACCTCCTACACCTGCTTTAAGATATTCATCCATAGATCTGGCTGCCTTTCTTCCATCCGCAATAGCATCAATTAAGAGCCTGGGTCCAAAAGCCACATCTCCACCTGCAAATATCCCAGGAGCAGTTGTGGCTAAGGTCTCCGGATCTATCTGGATTGTCCCTTTAGAGGTGATCTGGATATTATCACTTACTTTGATGAAAGACAGGTCAGGTATCTGCCCTATCGCCAAGATTATACTATCTGCTTCCATAACCGATTCAGTTCCCTCTATAAAAGAGGGATTGAACTTCCCCTGGCTATCAAAAACAGATGCCACCTTAATCGTCTCCAAACCTTTTACTTTCCCCTCTTTCCCTAAGATCCTTTTAGAGCCCAGGGAAGTATGGAGTATTACACCTTCTGTAATAGCCTCGTCGATCTCCCAATCATAAGCAGGCATCTCAGCTCGGGACTCAAGGCAGACCATATGCACCTCTTTTACACCCAAACGTAGAGCCGACCGTGCCACATCCATAGCCACCTCCATTCCTTCTATCCCTTGATCCCTTATTTGGATTACCTGCTGCAGGGCTGTCTGGGTAATCTATAGAGCGGCATTGATCTCCTCTTCGCTCAAACCTTTCAGGCTTTCCACTCTGCGAAGGGCTGAGCGAGCCACATCTAAGGCTACATTACCTCCTCCGATTATCAAAACCCTCTCTCCTAAGTAGACTTTATAACCCAAATTTACGTTAAGGAGAAATTCCACACCACGAAGGACTCCATCCAGTTCTACCCCTTCGATCTTCAGCTCTTTGCTTTTATGGGCTCCAATCCCAATGAAGATGGCTTTATACCCTTCTTCTTTGAGATCCTCTAAGTAGAATTTCTCCCCTACCGGGGAGTTTAATTTAAGCTCCACTCCTAAGGAGAGGATCTCCTCTACCTCCATTTTAATTATCTCCCTGGAAAGCCTATATTCTGGAATTCCCAGATACATCATCCCACCCGCTACAGAACTTGCTTCAAAGATAGTTACCTGATACCCCGAACGAGCAAGATCATGGGCGGCGGAAAGACCGGCTGGCCCTGCCCCTGTAGTTTTTCAGTATTTAGGTAACATTTCTTATAGGTTAAGGTTTTAGAAAAGAGATTGTAAATGAGGAGTAAACTTGTTAAAACGGGATTCAAATTCAAGAAGTTATTAGTAATAAATGAGATATCGCGGAGGGGTGGAGCTTGTTGAGCTTTGCGAAACCCAGATTTTAGGGTCTCCAGCCGTTCCCTCAGGGCGGTCGATAAAGCTTTGCGACGGCTCTACGCCGGGCTTTGCTCCTCGTAGAGAGTTAAACTCCGCCCCTACGCGAGTCTAAACCTGTTACCAATATTGTGAAGTAGTACACTGAGGCGGACAGTTTTACCTAAAAGATTGATAAACCCAGGGGTAGGGGGTGGTGGACTATCCACTGATCACTATAAACTATTAACTTATTTTGTCTCGATTAATCGGGACAAAATTAAAAGAGGGTGTTGACTCTGTATGGGTATGGGGGGGTTAGGAATTACCCGAAGTTACAGACACACCCTCGTTTTCTAATATCCTTTCTGCTCCCAGGCGGATGTTATCATCTGCCTACTTTTCCGCTGGATGATAACATCCAGCGGGAGCCGAATAATTAACCATTAACTAATTAAATATGGCAGGGTTCAAGACCTCCTTTGAAAATATAGTTAATCATATATATTACATCTGAAACTGTAACTTTATAATCAAGGTTGACATCTCCTGAAGCTAATGGAAAAGGTTCAGGTCCCCCCTTAAAGAGGTAGTTAATCATAAAGATAACATCCGAGACGCTAACTGTGGAGTCCTTGGTAGGATCTCCGCATAAGTAAGACCAGGGTGCTACTTTAACCAGCCATTCCTTAGAATCAACTAAAAGATTTAAAGGGTCATCTAAAACCATATTAGTAGAATCGTAAACCATCCCTTTAACTGTGAATAAGCCAGCAAATTGCTTATGAAGTTAAAAGGGTTGTCTGAAGATTTTAATTGGCTATTTACAAACCAGTTAACCTTCAAAGAATGAGTGTTAGGAGTTAAGGTTGTAAGCTCAAATGCTTGAAGAGATAAAGTATCTATGCTTAAAGTATCGGTTGAAGGAAAATAGTCATCATACCCTCTAACCAACTGGTATATCGATCTGACGGTCTGTTCCCGACAGACCACACAATAATAGCTCATTAAAGACCTCATCATGCAGGCATTATAGGTGGGCCGATAAAGGTTATTGTAGGAGCATTCAATGAAGGCACCAACCCCAGGAGAACCGAGGTTTATCCAGCTCTGCCACCCAGGATTGACTGAGTTTTCGTCACAATTGCAGCTTGGCACTGAGCCAGGGTATTCTCCATAAAGATATTCATCTGCCAGAAAAGCAAAACTATGACCTAACTCATGCATATATACATATTTCCCCCAGTAGCCATTATAGGTAGTAAGATAATCCCCGCCACCACCTCCATAAGTAGGGTCGTTTACCAGAACCGCTATCTCATCATACCAGGGAACAGACTGCGCTGCAGCATATACGCTTTCATCCTCTGCACAAATCAACCTGTCAATCCCGGCACACCCGTAATATGTTCCCAGCGCGGTATTGCGATAGACTGGCGGATTTGCTTCAGGATGGTCAGAGCCACTTTCTTGAGAAATCACCTTAACTTTATATACATTGAAATAGGTGCTGTATTCATTATACGGTGAGACAGAGCTAAACATAAAATTTATATAGTCTTGTACATCACTGGTGTAGAGAGCTGTGTCATTAATCGTATATCCATCCCCTAAGAAGACAATATCTATACGGTTGGATGGGTCCCCATTATACATTACGGTATCTACTTCCCACATAGGATAAAGAGGGGTTTTGTGAACTTGAACAGCAATCTTGTCCAAATCTGTTTGAGATATTTTAGTGCCTTTTGAATCAAAAATATAAAGATATTTTGCATCAGTTAGATAAGGGATTCTGATTTTGAAAAGTTTTTGGTCCTTAAAAATTATCCCACCACTTAAGGCTAAAGAGGATGTATCCAAGAGGTCATAAAATACTATTCTTGGGTCTCTAAAATAGGTCTGAAATAATAGTTTACCATCTGGTGAATGGATTTCAATTTTATAACCATCTTGTAGAAATGTGGATTGAGGGGCTGAAGTTGAAATTAATATTGCTTCTTTTAATCTTAGCTCACCGTTATCTAAATTGAAATAAAGGTCAAGGGATTTACGACTGTTTTCAGTTGATTGAGAAGTTGAATGTAAAAAAATAAAAAACAGCGATAAATAGAAAATCAAAAGAGCAAAGGAATTTTCAACTCGAATGAGTAGCTTCATTCTTTAACCTTCTTTTAACAATACAAATTATGTCTATAAGCATAGTAATCGAAATTTTTAATTTGTCAAGTAAATTCTATAAAAAACAAACTTGAATAGGCAAACTCAATCTTAATGTATTTAATTTAATCAGTGATATGATTTTCAGAGAGAGCTGGGGGACAATTAACTAATAACTATGCACCATTTACTAATTTTGTCCTGCGGACAAAATTAAAGAGGGTGTTAAGCTCTGTATGGGTAGAGGGGGGCTAGGAACTACCCGAAGTTACAGGGCACACCCTCGTTTTTTTCTTTTTACTACAATTAATATAATTTACTGACGAATTCTGACAATAAGGTAATTACCCTATTTTATTTTAAGGTGTCTCCTACAAATATTTTGGCGATTTTTAAAAGCATCTGCTTGAAAAATTATACCTGACATAGAATACAATCATCTTTTAGTATGTAGATCCGTTATCCCTTTTCGAATGGCGTACTTTACCAATTGAGCTACATTATGGATATCCAATTTCTCCATTATATGAGAGCGGTGGGCATCTACTGTTTTGGCACTGATAAAAAGCTTTGCTGCTACCTCTTTATTGGTATGTCCTTCGGCAATCAACTGCAGTATTTCTCTTTCCCTGGGGGTTAAAAGGTCGTAAGGTTCTTTTCCCGCCCTTTCAGTTTTTCCAAGAGAAGCCTCTATAACTGATCTGGAAATAGAAGGACATAAATAATATTGGTTATTATAAACCGCACGAATGGCGGAAACCAGTTCCTCAACTGCAACGTCTTTTAAAACATACCCAGAAGCACCAGATTGAAGTGCCTGAAGTACATATTCGTCATCCCGGTACATAGTCAAGATCAGTATTTTTACCTCAGGAAGTTTCTTTTTTATCTGTCGGGTGGCTTCAAATCCATTTAAATTAGGCATGCCGATATCCATCAGAACTACATCTGGTTTGAGCTTAAAAGTTTCTTTTAAAGTTTCCGGACCATCACTGGTTTCACCTATCACCTCAAGATCTGGTTGAGATGCAAGCAGGGAGCGAATTCCCTGTCTTAATATCTTGTGGTCATCAGCAATCAATATTTTGATTTTACTCAATTATTCTCCTTACAAGGAAGAGATATGTCTAATTTAGTGCCTCTTCCTTTATTTGAAATGATTTTAAATTTCCCTCCTAAAAGCTCTGCGTTTTCTTTCAGCCTGAACAAACCGAAACCGTGGACCTCTGGTAAATTCTCAAGTTCAAATCCGACTCCATTGTCTTGAATTATTATACGTGCATTATTACCTTTTTTATAAAGGGAAATGGACACCCG
>JAZDLB010000091.1:0-15043 GCA_043802565.1 Candidatus Zixiibacteriota bacterium
GACCGGAATAATCAAGTTACCGGAAGGGGTGGAGATGGTGATGCCGGGAGACAATGTGAATATGAACGTGGAGTTGATAGGGCCGATAGCGATGGAGAAGGCGTTAAGGTTTGCCATACGGGAGGGTGGGAGGACGGTAGGAGCAGGTGTAGTAACGGATATAATAGAATAAAAAAAGTTTAATCCCGCCTTTGGCGGGACAAAAGTTTAAGAGTTCAAGGAAAAAAACAATAAATAAAAAAAATCGTGCCAAGAGAAATTATTACTTTAACGTGTGGTGAGTGTAAACAAAGGAATTACACTGAGACGAAGAATAAAAAGAAACATACAGATAGGGTGGAATTCAAAAAATATTGCCCCTTCTGTCGCAAGCATACTTTGCATAAAGAGGTTAGGTAATTTAGAACTAAGGAGAATAAACAGTTTAGTTTCACAGGTCTGTAGCTCTAATGGCTAGAGCGCCGGTCTCCAAAACCGGATGATGGGGGTTCGAATCCCTCCAGACCTGTAAAGGGTTAAATATTTTTGTTTTTTACAACCTTTAAAAATTTTAACTATAATGTTTGAAAAGATTAAGATTTTTTTGAAAGAAGTAAAGTTAGAGCTGACCAAAGTTACCTGGACATCTAAACAGGAGTTAATGGGCTCCACGGTAGTTGTCATACTGCTATCTTTAATTTTAGCCCTCTTTATCGGAGGAGTAGATAAAGTAATAGCAGTTTTCATAAGTTTCATATTCAGATAATATGACAAAGTCTGAGAAAAAATGGTATGTTGCTCATACCTATTCCGGTCATGAGCAAAAAGCAAAGAGATATCTGGAGAATGAGGTGGTGAATCGAGGGTTACAGGATAAAGTGGGTAGGGTTTTAGTTCCTACTGAGACTATTTTAGAGATGAAGCATGGGAAAAGGACCACTACTGTAAAGAAGTTTTTGCCCAGCTATATTCTGATTGAGATGGAGCTCTCCAAAGAAACACGGCATCTGGTTACCTCTACTCCGGGGGTAACAAGTTTTGTAGGTACCGGAGGGAAACCGGTTCCGCTCAGGGAAAATGAGGTAAAAAGAGTTTTGAGCCAGGCGGAAAGAGGGAAAACCAGAGATTTTGAAGAGGTTCCCTTTAAAGCTGGTGACCCGGTTAAGGTAATCGATGGTCCCTTTACCGATTTCTCAGGTTTTGTCAGCGAAGTGAATATGGAGAGGAAACAGATTAAAGTTATGGTGAGTATCTTCGGTCGTCCTACTCCAGTTGAGCTTGATTTTCTACAGGTTCAGCCAGTATAGTTTAAAATTTATTACATCAAGGAGAAAAATTGGCAAAGAAAGTTATTGCAACAGTTAAACTTCAGATCCCGGCAGGTAATGCCAACCCTGCGCCGCCAGTTGGTCCAGCTTTAGGTCCGCACGGTGTGAATACTATGGAATTCTGCAAAGCTTTTAATTCTAAAACTCAGAGTCAATCTGGTCTGATTATTCCTGTTATTATCACTATCTATGCGGATAAAACTTTTACCTTTATCACCAAAACACCACCAGCCGCAGTATTACTTAAAAAAGCAGCTAAGATTGAGAAAGGTTCTGGAGAGCCTAATCGATTGAAAGTAGGGAAAGTAACTAAAGCCCAGATCAAGGAGATTGCTGTACTGAAAATGCCGGACCTGAATGCTGGTAGTCTGGAAAAAGCTATGTTAATGATAGAAGGAACAGCAAGGAATATGGGGATTGAGGTTATCGACTAAATTTTTTTTCTAAAGGTCAGTTAATATGAAAAGAAGTAAAAAGTATAGAAAAGCTACAGAGCAATTAGATAGCTCTAAAGAATACGCTTTAAACGAGGGGATAAAATTCGTAAAGGAGAATGCTTTTGCCAAATTTGATGAAAGCATAGAGCTATCAATCAGGTTAGGGGTGGACCCTAAATATTCTGATCAGATAGTCAGGGGTAATGTGGTTCTTCCTTTTGGTACTGGTAAAAAAGTTAGAGTTTTAGTCTTGACCAAAGGAGAGAAAGAAAAGGAAGCCAAAGAAGCTGGTGCAGATTTTGTAGGGTCGGATGAATATATAGAGAAAATCAATTCTGGCTGGGCAGATGTAGATGCCATAGTAGCTACCCCGGATATGATGAGTACTATAGGAAAATTAGGAAAGATCTTAGGTCCAAAAGGGCTTATGCCTAACCCAAAGTCTGGAACTGTAACTTTTGATGTGGCTAAAGCTGTTAAAGAGCTAAAGGCTGGAAGGGTTGAGTTCAGAGTGGATAAAGCTGGTAATGTAGGTGCGGCTATAGGTAAAGCATCATTTTCTGCGGAAAACCTTTACGATAATGCCAAGATGCTTTTAGATGCGATCATCAGAGCTAAGCCAGCCTCAGCCAAAGGGCAATATCTGAAAAATATTACCCTTTCCTCTACCATGGGAATAGGTGTAAAGTTGAATACCCAATCGATCGTTGCTCTATTTAAATAAAAGAATAAAGGAACTAAAGATGTCCAGAGAAGATAAAGCTAAAGTGGTTGAGGAACTAAAAGGTAAATTCAGTCGAAGTAAGAGTTTCTTTCTAACTGATTTCAGAGGGCTAAATGTGGAAGAAATAACAGGCTTAAGAAAAGATTTAAGGATTAAAGGGGTTGATTATAGAGTAGCTAAAAACACTCTAATCAGATTAGCGGCTAAGGGTCTGTCTTTAGATTCAGTTATTGAGCACCTGGAGGGTTCAACTGGCATTGCTTTCAGCTATGAAGATCCAGTTACTCCGGCTAAAGTGCTTTATGAGTTGAATAAGAAATTGAATAAGCCTAAAATAAAGATCTTCTGGGTGGAGGGTAAGTTTTTTAAAGGAGAGGAATTAGAAAAATTAGCTAAACTACCTCCGAAAGAAATTCTTTATGCACAGATTATAGCCAGTCTTGATTCAGGTATGAGGAACTTGATCGGAAGTCTGGATGGGATTCTTAGAGAGTTTGTGGGCACATTGGATGCAATAATCAATTCGAAAAAAGAGAATTGAATCTGGAAGTAAATTTTTTCTGAGTGAAGAAGAGAAGAGAAGAGTATAACAAAAAAATCATCTATTAAAAAAGAGGAAAAAGCAGAGGAGGTTAAATTGGAGAAAAGTAATGTAGAGAAAATCGTGGAGATGGTGGAGAAGATAACCGTCCTGGAATTATCTGAGCTTTCAAAGAGTCTGCAAGACAAGTTCGGGGTGACTCCAGCAGTATCTATGGCTCAAGCATTTCCAGCCGCAGGTGCAGGAGCAGCTCCAGCCGGGGCAGTCGCTGAGGAGCAAACTGAATTTACAGTTTTTCTCAATGCAGCTGGTGAAAAGAAGATACAGGTAATAAAGGTGGTCAGGGAATTGACCGGGTTAGGATTGAAAGAAGCTAAAGGTTTAGTGGATGGGGCTCCCAAGCCGATTAAAGAGGGAGTTTCCAAAGAAGAGGCAGAATCTATCAGGACAAAATTAGTTGAAGCTGGAGCAATAGTAGAAGTTAAATAGTTTTTTAGTGAATTTCTACGGGCAAAATTTAGCAATTTGTAACTTTTGCCACACTTAAGGAGTGTGATTCAATTGGCAAAGGTAAGAAAAATCGAAAGGAAGTCCTATTCCAAGTTTAAGGAGATCCTGGATCTGCCTTATCTCTTAGAAGTGCAGAGAGAGTCTTTTAGAGATTTCCTACAGGCAGAGATTGAACCCGAAAAAAGGAAGAGCATAGGGCTTCAAGCTGTATTTAGCGAGACTTTTCCTTTAACAGATGTGCATGAGAACTATTCCCTTGAGTTTGTGAAATATATGCTTGGTTTACCAAGATATAGCATTAGAGAATGTCAGGAAAGGAATATGACTTATGCTGCTCCGTTGAAAGCTACGTTGCGCCTGGTTATCCGGGAACCTGAGGGGAAAAGCAAAAGGGTAAGGGATATAATTGAGCAGGATGTTTTCTTAGGTGAACTGCCTCTTCTTACTCCTACTGGCACTTTTGTGATCAATGGAGCAGAAAGGGTTATAGTTAGCCAGCTTCATCGATCTCCAGGTGTTTTCTTTGACGATGAGATTCATCCTAACGGCAAAAGGTTATATTCTGCCAGAATCATACCCTATCGGGGTTCCTGGGTAGAGTTCAATATTGATATAAATGACATAATGTATGTATATATCGACACCCGTAAAAGGTTGCCGATGACTACCTTTTTAAGAGCATTAGGCTTTTCTACTGATCTTGAGCTCATCAAACTTTTCTATGAAGTGGATACCATCGAGATACCTGGTGTTCGCAAAGATAAAATCGTGGGTAAGATCTCCGCAGAAGGTGTGATCGAAAAGGAGAACGGAGTTACTCTCTTACGAAGTGGCGAGGTTATAACTGAAGATCATCTGGAGAAAATAAGAGAATATAAAATCCCGAAACTCAGGATTATAGAAACAGATTCGAGCAAGGATTCCCTGGTCATTATTAATACTTTACATAAGGACCAAACCACATCTCAAGAAGAAGCTCTTTTCAAAATCTATTCGATTTTGAAGCCTGGAGGTGAACCCCCCAGCGTGGAGATGGCTCAGTTACTTTTAGAAAGGCTTTTCTTCAGTTCAAAGAGGTATGACTTAGGAAAAGTCGGAAGGTATAAGCTTAACCAGAGCCTTTCCCTGGAAATTCCTCTGGAACAAACCACTTTAGACAAAAAGGATTTCATTGAAATTATAAAGTCTCTTATAAAGTTGAGTAATGGCGAGGGCGAGGTTGATGATATAGACCACCTGGGTAACAGAAGAGTTCGTTCGGTGGGAGAACTTCTTTCCAATCAGTACTCGATTGGGCTCACTCGAATGGCTCGCACCATCCGTGAAAGGATGAGCTTGAGAAATACAGACTCCATTACCCCGCATGATTTAGTTAATGCCCGAACTGTATCTTCAGTGGTTGAGAGTTTTTTTGGGTCCAGTCAGCTCTCACAGTTTATGGATCAGACTAATCCCCTGGCGGAGTTAACTCATAAAAGGAGACTTTCCGCTCTTGGACCAGGAGGGTTAACCAGAGAAAGAGCTGGATTTGAAGTCAGGGACGTGCATCATACCCATTATGGAAGGATGTGCCCGATTGAGACTCCAGAAGGTCCTAACATTGGATTGATCGCTTCCCTTTCTACTTACGCTCGGATAAATAAATATGGATTCTTAGAGACTCCTTATCGAAAGGTAAAGAATGGTAAGGTGATTGACGAGATAGAATATTTATCTGCTGATCAGGAGGATAAATATTGTATAGCCCAGGCGAATGAGCCTTTGAAAAAGGATGGTAGATTCATTAATCCTTTAATCAAAGCTCGCCTTAAAGCGGATTATCCTATAGTACCCTCAGAGAAGATCGATTATATGGATGTCTCATCCAAACAGTTGGTAAGCGTTGCCACTGCTTTGATCCCGTTCTTAGAGCATGATGATGCTAACCGTGCCCTTATGGGGTCTAACATGCAAAGACAAGCAGTCCCCTTGCTTGTCCCGGAGGCACCTATTGTCGGAACCGGTATGGAGAAAAAAGCAGCTTTAGATTCAGGTGCAGCTATTGTTGCAACCAGAGGTGGTGTAGTCGAGAGCGTATCCTCGGACTTGATAGTTATTCAACCTTCAGATAAACATAAGGATACAGATGATTTCTTAGAATCAGATGAATATCGGCTACTGAAATTCAAGAGGTCCAACCAGGACACTTGCATTAATCAGAGGCCCTTGGTTAGGCTAGGAGAGAAAGTAGAAGCAGGAGATTGCCTGGCGGACGGCTTCTCCACCGATAGAGGTGAACTTGCCCTGGGAGCTAATGTGCTGGTCGCTTTTATGCCCTGGAGGGGATATAATTTTGAGGATGCGATAATTGTCAGTGAAAGGCTGGTCTCCGAGGATAGATTTACCTCCATTCACATTGAGGAATTTGAGCTTCAGGTAAGAGATACCAAAAGAGGACCTGAAGAGTTAACCCGTGAGATACCCAATGTTTCAGAGGATGCGGTAATGAATTTAGACGAAGGGGGAATTGTGAGGAGCGGAGCTGAGGTTGAAGCGGGCGATATCCTGGTGGGAAAAGTAACTCCTAAGGGCGAAACCGAACTTTCCCCTGAGGAAAGGCTTTTAAGGGCGATTTTTGGTGAAAAAGCTGGTGATGTCAGGGATGCTTCTCTAAAAGCGCCTCCGGGAATGAAAGGGGTCGTCATAGATACTAATGTTTTCTCTCGAAAGGAAAGAACTGAGGAATCTAAGAAAAAGGAGAAAAGCGAGATTGCCAAACTGAAGAGAGCTTATCAGAAGCAGATGGAAAATTTGAAAAAGATACGGGATCGGAAACTTATAAAGCTTTTAGATGAGCAGACTGCTAAGACGATTCGTAAAATTTCTGATGGCTCAATCGCTTTCCGTTCCGGATTTAAATTCAAAAAGGATTCTTTCGATGGTATCAATTTTGATGATTTAGTAATCGATGAGGGATATACCCAGGATCAAAAGACAAATAAACGTATAGAGCAGATCTGGTCTAAATATAATAAACTATTTAAGGATAAGGAAGCCCAATGTGATACGGAGCTGGTAAAAATCTCCAGGGGTGCAGAGTTACCTCCAGGAGTGGTTCAATTAGTTAAGGTGAATGTGGCTACCAAAAGAAAGTTATCGGTAGGAGATAAAATTGCTGGTAGACATGGTAATAAAGGGGTTGTGGCTAAAGTCGTTCCGGCTGAAGATATGCCCTATCTGCCTGATGGTACACCGATTGACCTTATATTGAATCCTTTGGGAGTTCCTTCGAGAATGAATGTGGGACAGCTCTTAGAAACCCATCTGGGCTGGGCTGCCAAGAAAATGGGGATTTATGTCTCCAGCCCAGTTTTTGATGGAGCAACCCTGGAAGAAATTAAGGAAGTTTTAAAAGAAGCAGAGCTTCCAGATAATGGTAAAACTATCCTCTATGACGGAATAACTGGAGAACCATTTGATAAACCGATCACTGTAGGATATATCTATATAATGAAGTTATCTCATCTGGTCGATGATAAAATTCACGCTCGTTCTATTGGACCTTATTCTCTTGTTACTCAGCAACCCTTAGGTGGTAAAGCTCAGTTTGGAGGGCAGAGGTTCGGTGAGATGGAAGTATGGGCCTTAGAAGCTTATGGAGCTGCTTATTCCTTACAAGAGATGCTTACGGTGAAGTCGGATGATGTAGCTGGCAGGTCCAGAATCTATGAGGCTATTGTTAAAGGAGAGAATCCGCCTGAGCCGGGCGTTCCAGAGTCGTTTAATGTGTTAGTCAAGGAATTGCAGAGCTTAGGGTTAGATGTGGATCTAGTCGAAGGGTAAAGAAGTTTTTTGATAAGTAAATAGTGGTAAGATTTTTAGAAAATGTAGTAATTTAACTTTAGCCGAAGACTATCCTTAGTTTCCACCTTGGTGGAAAGGAGGTTTTAAGTGGCAGAGATACAAACTAAGAATTTGAGGAAACCATCTGATTTTTATGCTATTAGAATTCAGCTGGCTTCCCCTGAAATTATTAGATCCTGGTCCTATGGAGAAGTCACCAAGCCTGAAACTATCAACTATAGATCCTTTAAACCAGAAAGGGATGGACTTTTCTGCGAGAGGATTTTCGGCCCGGTAAAGGACTGGGAGTGTAACTGCGGTAAGTATAAAAGAGTTAGATTTAAAGGAATAGTCTGCGATAGATGTGGGGTAGAGGTTATTCAATCCAGGGTTAGAAGAGAGAGGATGGGACATATCGAATTAGCAGTTCCGGTTTCTCATATCTGGTTTTTTAAGTCGATTCCCACCCGGATGGGCTACCTTTTAGATTTATCTATTCGAGAACTGGAAAGGATTTTATATTATGAGTCATATATTGTACTCGATCCTGGAAATACCCACCTGAAATATAAGGACATCATAACTGAAGATGAATACCAACAGCTGGAAGAATCTGGTAAGGAATTCGTAGCCAAAATGGGAGCTGAAGCTATACTGGAACTTTTAAGACAGATCGATATCGAGGAACTTTCTATCTCTTTAAGAACACAGGTCAGAATGGAAACCTCAGTTCAGAGAAAAAAAGATATTTTAAAAAGATTAAGAGTTATAGAATCCTTCAGACAGTCTAGTAATAAACCCGAATGGATGGTAATGAGGGCCCTTCCGATTATCCCTCCAGATTTAAGGCCTTTGGTTCCATTAGAGGGCGGAAGATTTGCAACCTCGGATTTAAATGACCTCTATCGTCGAGTTATCAATCGAAATAATCGATTGAAGAAGTTGGTAGAGATAAAAGCTCCGGAAGTTATTTTGAAAAATGAAAAGAGGATGTTACAGGAATCAGTAGATGCCTTATTAGATAATGGGAGAAGATCACAATCGGTGAGGGGTGATACTAAAAGACCTTTAAAGTCACTTTCAGATCTTCTAAAAGGAAAGCAAGGAAGATTCAGACAGAACCTTTTGGGTAAAAGGGTAGATTACTCTGGAAGATCGGTTATCGTAGTTGGTCCAGAACTTAAACTCCATCAATGTGGTATTCCTAAGAATATGGCTTTAGAGCTTTTCAAACCCTTTGTTATAATGAAATTAGAAGAAAAAGGGTTTGTTTCAACGGTTAAATCAGCCAAGAAGTTTGTGGAAAAGGAAAAGCCTGAAGTATGGGATATCTTAGAGGAGATCATTCAGGATCACCCTATACTTTTAAATCGTGCTCCTACCTTACACCGCTTAGGTCTTCAAGCCTTTTATCCGGTGCTGGTTGAAGGTAAAGCTATCCGAATTCATCCACTGGTATGCGCAGCCTTTAATGCTGATTTCGATGGTGATCAGATGGCAGTGCATGTTCCTTTATCCTTTGAGGCACAGTTAGAAGCAAGAGTCTTAATGCTTTCGGTAAATAACCTTCTCCTTCCTTCTAATGGCAGGCCCATTTCTACTCCTTCTCAAGATATTGTCCTGGGAGCCTATTATCTTACCAAGATTAAACCTCATGATAAGGGTGAGGGTAAGATTTTCTCATCGGTGGAGGAAGTACTGTTCGCTTTAGAGGATAAGTTAGTAGGGCTCAATGCCCAGGTGAAGGTAAGATTAAATGGCAAGTTAGTGGAAACTACTCCTGGCAGACTTATATTTAATCAGGTTATACCTCCAGAACTCGGTTTCTTTAATGATCTAGCCAATAGGAGTAAGATTGAAGAGTTGATCTCGCAGGCTTATCGTCAATTAGGTAATTCTCGTACAGCTTTTCTCTTAGATGAGTTAAAAAGGGTCGGTTTTCTATATGCTACCTTAGCCGGGATCACTGTGGGAATAGACGATATGATAATCCCAGAGAAGGAAAAACAGAGGTTGATTGAAAGAACCAAAAAAGAGGTTGAGAAGATCCAGCAGCAGTATGAGAAAGGAGTGATTACCAACGGAGAAAGATACAATAAAGTTATCGACGCCTGGACCCATGTCACCAATGAGGTGGCAGAGGTGATGTTTGAGGAGTTGAAGAAAGCTGAAGATGGATTTAATCCTGTATTTATGATGGCAGATTCTGGAGCCAGAGGTAGTAAGGACCAGATAAGGCAAATAGCCGGAATGAGAGGGTTGATGGCTAAGCCTCAGAAAAAGATCACCGGTCAGATAGGGGAGATTATAGAATCTCCAATCACCTCTAACTTCAAAGAAGGCTTAAGTGTGCTGGAATATTTCATCTCCACGCACGGAGCCAGAAAAGGGTTAGCTGATACAGCCCTTAAAACAGCAGATGCCGGCTATCTTACTCGCCGGCTAGTGGATGTGGCTCAGGATGTGATTATAAATGAGATAGATTGTGGAACGATTTTGGGTTTAAATGTTGTAGCTTTGAAAGAAGGCGAAGAGGTGATCGAGTCTTTAGGGGATCGAGTCTTAGGACGCGTAGCCTTAGAAGATGTCATCGATCGAATTACGAATGAGGTAATAGCTTTAGCCGGTGAGGAGATCGATGAAAATGCAGTTGTTCGAATTGAGGAGCGCGGTATTGAGGCCGTGAAGATAAGATCGGTTCTAACCTGTGAATCCAAAAGAGGAGTTTGTGCCAAATGTTACGGAAGAAATTTGGCTACCAGTAGAATGGTAGAGTTAGGCGAAGCGGTTGGGGTGGTGGCTGCTCAGAGCATTGGAGAACCGGGCACACAGCTTACCTTGAGGACCTTCCATATCGGAGGTATATCTGCCCGTATTGCTGAACATTCTAAAGTAACTGCTAAAGCTGATGGAAAGGTAACTATTAAAAAGGTTAAAATGGTTACCAGAAAAGATGGAGCTAAGGTAGTTTTGGGTAGAGAAGGTGAGATCGATCTGGTGGATGCAAAGGGAAATGTCTGGGCAAAATATAATGTCCCTTATGCTGCAGTTATAAAGATAAATGAAGGAAGCCAGGTTCAGAAGGGAGATGTTTTGTTTGAATGGGACCCTTACTCCAGCACCATACTTTCAGACAACAGTGGAAAAGTGGCGTTCATTGATCTGATCGAAGATCTGACCTTCAGGGAAGAACTGGATGAAACCACAGGGTTGCGTCAGAGAGTGGTGGTTGAACAGAGGGAGAAAAACCTCAGACCCCATATAGCTATTATCGACGAAAAAGGGAAAAAGGTTGGGAGCTACTCTATTCCAACCAGAGCTTATCTATTAGTGCATAATGGCGATAAGGTTGAGGCTGGAGATGCTTTAGTGAAAATACCGAGAGAGCTTTCCAAGACCAGAGATATCACTGGTGGACTCCCCCGTGTAGCAGAGCTTTTTGAAGCCAGAAAGCCAAAAGACCCAGCTATTGTCAGCGAAGTAGATGGTGTGGTGGAATTCGGTAAGATAATCCGCGGGACTACGCAGGTGCTTGTGCGCGGGGATCAAGAAGAGATCAGAGAATATCTTATTCCTCACGGAAAGCATATGAGAGTTCATTCAGATGACCGGGTGAAAGCAGGCGATAGGCTTTGTGAAGGATCGATAGATCCACATGACATTTTAAGGATCAAAGGCCCTAATGCAGTTCAGGAATATCTGGTTAATGAGATCCAGGAAGTCTATCGATTGCAAGGGGTGAAGATTAATGACAAGCATATCGAGACAATAGTCAGGCAGATGCTTCAAAAGGTCAGGGTGGAAAATGTAGGAGACACTAATTTCCTGGAAGGTGAACAGGTGGATAAGATAAGATTCAGGGAAGAGAATGAAAAGGTAATTGCTGAAGGCGGCGAACCAGCAAGATTCCAGCCCCTGCTTTTAGGGATTACTAAAGCGTCTTTGACTACTGAGAGCTTTATTTCTGCGGCTTCTTTTCAAGAAACAACCAGGGTATTGACTGAGGCGGCTATCTCAGGGAAGACAGATTTTCTTTTGGGGTTGAAGGAAAATGTGATCATCGGTCGTCTTATCCCTGCAGGTACCGGACTGGAATACTACAGAAATGTTCAACTGAAAGAAGAAGAAAAAATTAAAGAAGAAGCAAAAATTGTCAAAGAAAGTGCTTGACAGTTATGTAGTTATTTTTATATTGAGAAATTTATATGTTAAGAATTTGTTTTGAAGAACATAAGACAGAGAAGGATAGAGAGATTGTTCATTAAAAGGAGTGGAAGTTGCCGTCTATTAATCAGCTGATAAGAATCGGCAGGAAAAAGGAAAGAGGAAAGGAAAAGACCCCAGCTCTGCAAGGGTCTCCTCAAAGAAGAGGGGTTTGTACTCGAGTATACACCTCTACTCCTAAAAAGCCTAATTCTGCTTTAAGGAAAGTAGCCCGGGTTAGACTGACTAATGGGATTGAAGTAACCTCGTATATACCGGGCGAAGGGCATAACCTTCAGGAACACTCGATTGTTCTGATTAGAGGTGGAAGAGTAAAAGACCTTCCTGGAGTTAGATATCATATTATTCGTGGCACTCTGGATACCAGTGGAGTGGGTGAAAGGAAACAGGGAAGGTCTAAATATGGAACTAAAAAACCTAAAAAGGTTACTTGAGTAAGAAAATATGGCAAGAAAGAAAAAAACGATTAAAAGAGAGTTGTTACCTGATACCAAGTATGGGAATATACTGGTTACCCAGTTTATAAACAATGTCATGCGGAAGGGTAAGAAAAGCGTATCTGAACATATATTTTATGGAGCCTTAGAGACTATAGAGAAAAAATCCGGTCAACCAGGAATAGAGGTTTTCCAGAAAGCGGTTAATAATGTAAAACCGGTTTTAGAGGTGAAGCCAAGAAGAGTAGGTGGAGCAACCTATCAGGTGCCAATTGAAGTTCGATCTGATAGAAGGACTTCTTTAGCTATAAAATGGATAATATCATACACCAGGGCAAGAGCTGAGCATACTATGTCGGATAGATTAGCGGCTGAATTAATCGCCGCATCTAAAAATGAAGGAAGCTCTATAAAGAAGAAAGAAGATACTCATAAGATGGCAGAAGCTAACCGGGCTTTTGCTCATTTCAGATGGTAAAGGTTGAGCAGGTAATATAAATCAGGTTTGTAGAATGGCAGCTTGAAGTAAATAAAATCCAGAATTTAAAGGAGTTTTTAGCGTAGATTGAGATTAGAGTTTAAAAAGTATTCAAAAATCGGATCTAAAACTCCAATCGAGGAATGAATTAAATTCCCTTCTAACCAGTGGTTGGTTTAGAGGGGGAAAGTGAAATAAAGGTTGGAAACATAAAATACGGATCAGGTTTAAAACCTCCACTTGCTGAGTGGAATTCCGTGTTGTAAAGGTTTCCACAGCAAGTAGAATAAGTAGAGGTTTTTTTATGTCAAGGGAATTTCCCTTACAAAAAATCAGGAATATAGGTATAATGGCACATGTAGATGCAGGGAAAACCACCACCACCGAAAGGGTTCTCTATTATACTGGAAAAACTTATCGGATGGGGGAGGTGGATGAAGGGGCTGCAGTTATGGACTGGATGGAACAGGAGAGAGAAAGAGGTATAACCATAACCTCAGCCGCTACTACCTGTTACTGGCAGGAGCATAGGATAAATATTATTGATACTCCAGGACATGTAGATTTCACGGCTGAAGTAGAAAGGTCTTTAAGGATTTTAGATGGTGCCATTGTCATTTTTTGTGGGGTTGGAGGGGTTGAACCACAATCTGAGACGGTCTGGAGGCAAGCGGATAAATATGGTGTTCCCAGAATAGCTTTTGTCAATAAGATGGATCGGGTTGGTTCTGATTTTGAGAATACTCTACAGATGATGCGAGACAGATTGGGTACTAAAGCAGTGGCTATTCAGATTCCGGTAGGCCAGGGAGATATGTTTGCCGGAATTATTGATCTGATTGAGATGAACTATCGAATCTATCATGAGGAAACTTTTGGAGCTACCTTTGAAGACCATCCTGTCCCTAAATCATTTACAGACATAGCCCGAAAGAAAAGAGAGGAAATTTTAGAGGCTTTATCAGATTATGATGATAAGCTCATGGAAAATTTTTTAAATGAAAAACCGATTGAGCCGCAAGAGATTAAAAAAGCTTTGAGAAAAGCGTGTCTGGATGCGAAAGTGGTTCCGGTATTATGTGGTGCGGCTTTCAAAAATAAAGGGGTGCAGAAGCTTTTAGATGCAGTGGTCGATTTTCTACCTTCGCCTCTGGATCTACCTGCGGTAAAAGGGATTAACCCGGAAAGTGGAGAAATTGAAGAGAGGAAAGTGTCGGATGATGAACCATTTTCGGCACTAGCTTTTAAAATAGTAAGTGACCCTTTTGTAGGTAAATTAGCTTACTTCAGAGTTTATTCCGGATGGGTAAAGGTGGGGTCTATGGTATTGAATAGCAATAGTGAAGAGAAGCTAAGGTTAAGCAGGATATTAAGGATGCATGCTAATCAAAGAGAAGATATACAGGAAGTTTTTACCGGTGATATTGCCGCGGCTGTCGTATCCAGGAACATTTCAACGGGCAACACCTTATGTGATAAACACTATCCCATAGTTTTGGAGAAGATGGTTTTTCCAGATCCAGTAATCTCTGTGGCGATTGAACCGAAAACCAAAACGGATCAGGATAGATTAAGTGCATCTTTATCCAAATTAGCGGATGAGGATCCAACCTTTAAGGTGGGTTTGAATGAGGAAACTGGACAGACGATAATCTCAGGCATGGGCGAGCTTCATTTAGAAATTTTGCTTGAACGGTTAATACGAGAGTTCAGAGTGCATGCCAATGTTGGAAAACCTCAGGTGGCTTATAAAGAGACTATCTCTATCCCGGTAGAAGCAGAGGGTAAGTTTATACGTCAGTCTGGTGGGAAGGGTCAATACGGTCATGTGAAGATAAGATTAGAGCCTTTACCCCCAGGAGGAAAGTTTGTATTTGAGAAACAAATTTCCAGTGGTGTAATTCCCAAAGAGTATATCCCTTCGATCGAAAAAGGTGTTAAAGAGGCGATGGAGAATGGGGTCCTGGCTGGATACCCGATGGTGAACATAAAGGTGATCCTTTATGATGGTAGCTACCATGAGGTCGATTCAACTGAGTTGGCTTTCAAGATTGCAGCCTCGATGGCATTTCAGGATGGTGCCAGAAGAGCTTTCCCCAAGCTTTTAGAGCCGATGATGGCTGTGGAGGTGGTTGTTCCAGAAGAATATATGGGAGATGTTATAGGTGACCTTAATGCCCGACGAGGTGATATCTCAGGGATTCACCCTCGAGTAGATGCTCAGGTAATTTCTGTTATGGTGCCGCTATCTGAGATGTTTGGTTATGCTACTAAGTTAAGATCTATTACTCAGGGCAGAGCAGTTTTCTCTATGGAATTCTTAAGATATGAGGAGGTGCCGGAAAACCTTTCTGAGAAAATTTTATCTAAAGTTAGAGGTTATTAATTAAAGTGAATTATACTATTTTATGGAGGTAGCAAGAGATGGCCAAGGCTAAGTTTGTGCGGACCAAGCCGCATGTAAACGTTGGGACGATAGGGCATGTAGATCATGGGAAGACCACCTTAACCGCGGCGATAACCATGGTATTATCGCGGCGTGGATTAGCGCAGGCCAGGAGTT
>JAZDLB010000092.1:0-8614 GCA_043802565.1 Candidatus Zixiibacteriota bacterium
ACCCTTTATAATTTCCTTTTCAGGGGGACCGGACTTTTCTTCGGCTTTGTAACCTCCATAGTTGTTGCCAGGATACTGGGTCCGGAAAAGTTAGGTGAATACAGTTTAGCTTTCTGGATTCTAACTATGGTTGGGTTTTTAGTCAACTTAGGTCTTCCCACTACGGTGACTAAATATGTCTCAGAATATACAGGTAAAAAGGATTATAAATCTACAGGGCTTATTCTTAGAAATTGTTCCAGATGGATCTTCTGGGCTGGGGTAGCTCTTACAATTTTATTATTTATTTTTGCTCCACTTCTGGCTAACCTTTATCAAAAACCATACCTCTCCCTATATCTGAGAATCGGGTCTTTAGGTATGATTCCTATGGGGCTTTTAGCTATCTATCTGGCCGGTTTCTCCGGATTTTTAAGATATGACCTTATCGCCATTTTAACTTTTATTCTCTCTCCCCTAACTTTTCTTTTAATCCTTTTAGCCTTGCTTTTGAGAGGAGAAGTAGAATCTCTTTTCTGGATCAGTTTTATCTCTAATCTTTTAGGCTTGTTCCTTTATTTTAATTTCTATCATTCAAAAAAATTTCCACTTACAAAAGAGAATTTACCCTTAGAGTTGAAAAATAAACTGATAGATTATAGTAAAAGCATTTTCATCATCCTTCTTTTAGAAGCTTTTCTCTGGGAGAGGTTTGAGCTGTTATTTCTGGGGGCTTTCAGCACTGAAAGGCAGGTGGCTTTTTATAATTTAGGTTTTAATCTGGCTAATAAAGTTATCCTGCTTCTGCCCGGTGCTTTTGCCGGGGTATTACTCCCCACTATGTCAGAAGCCTATGGCGGTGCCCAGAAAGAGAGATTAATAAGTATCCATTATAATTCCACCAGATATTTAGCCCTTTTAGTTTTACCTTTGTGCGCTGGCGGGATTTTTCTTTCTCCCCGAATTATTACCAGCATCTACGGTGCAGAGTATCTGCCCTCCTCTTTTATATTTTCAATTATCCTTTTAGCCGGAGCATTTGGAGCATTATCCCAGTCTTCATCTTCAATGCTTTACAGTCTGGAAAAACAGAAGGTGATCCTTAGATTTTACATCCTTTCTGTTTTTTTGAAATTGGTATTAAATCTTATTTTCACACGCAGATTTCAGGCTTTAGGGGCGGTCTGGGTGAGTTTTTCAACTCAGGCTTTTTTCGGGTTAGGGATAATCATTTATGTTTATGCTATATTTCTAAAAGAAAAATTCCCGCTAATTCCGATACTGAAGATTATTTTAGCCTCGGTCTTAATGGGAATTTTAGTTTACTTCCTCTCTTCATTTTTACCCGGGGTTTATGGACTTCTAATCTGTATCTTGCTTGGAATCATCTTTTATCCGATTTTCTTAACTTTTGTCCGGGGTTTAGAAAAACTTGATTTTAACCTGGCTTCAAGATATATAGTAAAACTACCTTTTGGTCTGGATAAGATATCCAGTAAGTTCTTAGAAATTTTAAAGAGGTTTTCTCCGGGAAACTAAATCTAATGCTCGATATATCTTCTGATAAAAAAGAAAAATTTATCTCACCTCAAGCTTTAGTTAATTTTGGACTTCTCCTCTTTGTATTTTTTTCTCCCTTTTCTATAGCTGGAGCTCAAACTGGACTCTGTTTTGCCCTTTTAGGCTGGTTCTGGAGAATTATCTCTAAAAAAAGTTTTAACTGGGTAAGCTCCTTTTTTGAACTACCGGTTTTAATCTATTTAGGAGCTTATCTTCTTTCGATCGTCTTCTCCCAGAATCCAGTCCGAAGCCTTGTTAGTCTCAGGGATGAATGGCTGCTTGTAATCCCATTTCTCTTGATCAACAACCTTAAGGATGAAAATCTCATAAGGAAATTAGTTAACCTGATTTTTCTGATCTCGGGGATTGTAGCGCTTTACGCTATCTGGCAACATTATTCCGGGATAGACCTGATAAGACACAAGCCCCTGGACCAACTTCTACCTTATGGAAAGTTCCGCTCCCCGGGTTTCTTTAATTTGTCTTTGACTTATGCTTTCTATGCTATGGTAATAGGTATAATCAGCTTCTGCCTGGCATCTTATGCGAAAAAAAACCTCCTTAAAAATATTCTATTTTACAGTTTCAGCACTTTGTGTAACCGGAAATCTGTTCAGCTATACCAGAAGTACCCTTTATGCACAGATTTTTGCTTTCATCCTGTTTTTTATCTTCTCGAAAAGCAGGCATAAATTGAAAGAGGGTTTAGCAGTAACTGGTTACTATATTGCTATCTATTTAATCGATCCAGGAATATTGGGCAGGTCGATTATGGCAGCTAAGGCCGATTCTTTACAACAGGCGGATATAAGATCAATCATCTGGTCAACCTCTTTTAATATCTTCAAAAATCATCCTGTTTTCGGTATAGGGTTTGGTAATTTCCCGGAGTTTTACCAGAGTTACCTGAAAATACCTTCTGAGATTTTTGGACATGCGCATAACGATTTTTTAAATGTAGCGGTTAATGCCGGGATAATCGGACTTTTAGCTTTTATTTTCCTCTGGGTGATTTTATTGAAAAACCTTCTCCGTAGATATAAAGAGAAAAAGGAAGGTTACCAAAAAGCTCTAATCTTAGGCGGGATTTTAACCCTATTCGCATATCTATTAGCCTCACAATTTCAGTGCTATTATACGGCCGCGATTGATAATATGATACTGTTTTTTATTTTGGGGTCGAGTGAGGTAATTGCCCGCATCGGTCCTAAAGAGATTACAGAAAAAGACACTGGATTGTAAAGCCTCAAGGTCTTGAGACTTCAGCTTTACTTTTTTGAGCAAATTTGTCGGAAAAGCGAATCACCGGAAAGGCTCGCACTCCAAAATTCCTCTTAAAAATACTTTGATAAAAAAATGCATCGACAAGGTCAATGCACTCCATAACCAAACTGCGGAAGGGGGGACTTGAACCCCCACGGGTCACCCCACTACCCCCTCAAGATAGCGTGTCTGCCAATTCCACCACTTCCGCAAACCCTTACTTTAGTTTCTCTAAACGAAAAAACTATTTCTTACCACCCTGTGGGGGAGGAGGTAATTCAACCTTATTATCTTTTTGAGGCTGAGTTTCCTGAGTTGTTCCAGGAATACCGGTAGCAGGTAAAGAGCCCTGTCCTTTTTCTTTTTGTGCCTCCTGGCTAATTGCACTTTTCCCTGCACCACCACCCCTGGTGCCAGTAATGGGAGTTATAAAAGTCAAGGCGATGGAGCTAATAAAAAAGGCGATCGCTAAAATTGTAGTAGCTTTAGAGAGAAATGTAGCCGCACCCCTTCCACCAAAAACCGCACCGGTAATCCCTGAGCCACCAAAAGCACCAGCTAATCCCTCTCCTTTGCTCGACTGCAAAAGGACCGTGATTATTAAAGCGGCACATATAATCACATGCAAAAGAATCAAAAAAGCGTACAAAATACCTCCTTTTCAACCAAAGATGAATATTGAAAACTACAAATCTAAACCACTTCTTACGATCTTCTCAAAAGAATCCAGATCTAAACTTGCGCCCCCGACCAGGGCACCATCTATCTCTTGTTCCTTTAAAAGGTCTTTAGCATTCTCCGATTTTACCGAGCCACCATAAAGTATTCTCATATTACCGGCTATCTCCTGACCATATCTTTCCTCAAGTTTTCTACGGATGAAAAGGTGCACATCGTTGGCTTGCTTGGGTGTGGCGGTCTTACCTGTGCCAATTGCCCAGACCGGCTCATAAGCTAAAACTATCCTCCCTACATCCGCGGGAGTCAAATCCTCAAAAGCTCCTTTGAGCTGTTCCTCAACTATCTCTTCGGTCTTCCCCTTTTCCCTTTCCTGCAGGGTTTCACCAATACAGAGTATCGGGTTTAGCCCTTCTTTTAAAGCAGTTTTGAGCTTAAGGTTGACTATTTTGTTACTTTCATGAAAGAGAAGTCTTCTTTCCGAATGACCAATTATAACATATTTACAGCCCAAAGATAAAAGCATCTGAGAGGAAATCTCTCCGGTAAAAGCACCCTCCTTTTCCCAGTGAACATTTTGAGCACCTAAAAAGAAAGCGGAGCCTTCTATGGCTGAGGATACTGCTTGTAAAAAGGTGAACGGTGGACATAAGACCACCTGGATGGTGGATATATCAGCTAATCTCTCCTTAAGAGCAGAAGCTAAAGCAGAACCTTCTTTATGGTCTTTGTACATCTTCCAGTTTCCTGCGATTAAAAGAGGTCTGGTTTTCTTATTCATCCCTGAATTATGGCGATTGTTAGGTCCCTTAAATCCAGATCCTGATTTTTGATTGTTTTTTTCGTTCAATTTCTTTCTCTTTCTCCTCTCCTACGGATCCGTTTCTCGGACAAAGAATATAGTTTACTTTTTATCAGTTAAAGCCGCCACTCCTGGCAGAGTCTTTCCCTCTAAGAATTCTAAAGAAGCTCCTCCACCAGTGGAGACGTGAGTCATCTTCTTTTCTAAATTTACTTTGGCTAAAGCCGCAACTGAATCCCCACCACCCACAATCGTGGTCGCACCTTTCTTGGTTATCCGGGCAAGCTGGTCAGCAATTCCTATGGTTCCTTTAGAAAATTTGTCCACCTCAAAAACACCCATTGGCCCGTTCCAGACAACGGTTTTGGCATTTTCAATCTTTTCTTTGAAAAGCTTTAAAGTTTCAGGTCCTATATCTAATCCTTTCCAGCCAGCAGGAATATTGTCTTTATCCACCACTCTGGTGGAGGTATCCTCCTTAGCTTCAGATGCAATTACAAAATCATCTGGTAGCTCTAAATCGACCTTCTTTTTTTCTGCTTCAGCCAATATCTCCTTTGCTAATTCTACTTTGTCCCCCTCTAAAAGTGAAGAGCCCACCTCTTTCCCTAAGGCTTTATAGAAGGTAAAAGCCATCCCACCACCAATTAAAAGGGTATCCACCTTATCCAGAAGGTTTTTAATAACATCTATTTTGCCAGAGATCTTTGCCCCTCCTAAGATAGCTATAAAGGGTCTTTTTGGCTGGGTTAATGCCATACCCAGATATTTAAGCTCTTTTTGCATAAGATATCCAGCCGCGCATTCTTTAATATATTTAGTTACCCCTTCAGTTGAGGCATGAGCACGGTGAGCAGTGCCAAAAGCATCATTTATATAAACCTCACCCCATTTAGCTAAACTTTTTGCAAATTCCGGATCATTTTTCTCCTCCTGTGGATAAAACCTTAGATTTTCCAGGAGCAGACATTCAGAACTCTTAAGCTCTGAAACAGCTTTTTCTACTTTTTCACCAATACAATCATCTGCGAATTTAACCGGTCTGCCTAAAAGCCTTTCCAATCTCTTAGCTACTGGAGCCAAACTCAAATTAGGGTCTTTACCCTTAGGTCTGTCTAAATGGGACATCAGGATAGCCTTCCCGCCATCGTTTAAGATTTTTTTGATCGTGGGCAAAGATTCCACGATGCGGGTATCATCCGCTACCTCTTTTTTCTCATTCAGAGGCACATTGAAATCAACTCTTACCAGGACCCTTTTATCTTTCATCTTCAGATCATCTATGGTCAATTTATTCATCTTTCTTCATCCTCCCCTTAATTTTTTTTCCTTTTTCCTTTTTCCATTTTTTCCTTTTTCCCCTTGATCCTTTGAACCTTTATCCGCCTGTGGCGGATTGAACTTTTTTTATTCCCCCATCAACTCCATCATCTCTATCATCCTTAAGGAGAATCCCCATTCGTTATCATACCAGGCAAAGACCTTCAAAAGATTTTTCCCTTTGACCATAGTAGAGGCCGCATCGAAGATGGAGGAATGAGGATTTCCTATCACATCGCAGGAGACGATCGGGTCCTCACAATATTCGATATACTTTTTCATCTTCCCTTCTGATGCCTTTTTAAATGCAGTATTAACACTTTCCACGGTCACCTCTTTTTCAGTTTCACAGACCAGATCTACTAAGGAGCCGTTACACACCGGAACCCTGACTGCAACCCCATCCAACTTCCCTTCTAACTCCGGCAGGACCAAAGAAAGTGCCTTAGCCGCTCCCGTGGTAGTAGGGATCATAGACACAGCTGCTGCCCTGGCCCTTCTTAAATCCTTATGAGGGGTATCTAAAATCCGCTGGTCATTGGTATAGGCGTGGATAGTGGTCATAAAGCCATACTTTATACCAAAGTCGTCATTGATCACCTTGGTAACCGGTGCCAGACAATTGGTGGTGCAGGAGCCAATGGTAAAGATCTGGAATTTCTTCGGGTCGAATTTGTCATCATTTACACCTAAAACAATTGTTTGAACCGGGATATCTGATTTTTTAGCCGGGGCTGAGATTAAAACCTTTTTAGCACCAGCTTCGATATGTTTCATCGCAGACTTACCATCGGTGAACTTTCCGGTTGATTCCACTACGATCGACACTCCCAATTTGCTCCAGGGAAGGGTTGACGGGTCTTTCTCGCTATAAACTTCCAAGCTTTTACCATTTACTATTATCTTGTTCCCCTCTGCTTTTATCTCAGCATTCATCTTTCCGTGCACTGAATCATATTTCAAAAGATGAGCTAAGGTTTTTGCATCAGTTACATCATTGGTAGCCACAAATTCTAAATTTGGATTTTGATAACCTGCCCGGTAAACCAGCCTCCCGATCCTGCCAAATCCGTTGATTCCAATTTTAATTGCCATGTCTTTTCCTCCTTAAGGCTTATTGATACCTTTTGTTTTTTTCTGTTTAATAATATATTCCAACCCAAAAGTCAACTGGGGACCGCTATAATTTTTAATCCCGGCAACCTCCCTGCTGAAACTCACCCAGCGATATTGAAAATCGAGGTTAAATAATATCCTTGGAGAGAGGCTAATATCCAAGCCCCACCCGGCTAAAGCTCCCAGGGTAGTTTTTGTACTTACATAGGTAACATCCAGATAATAGGGGTCATTATAAGTGCTGGTGCTGGTTAAAAAGGTTAAGCCAAAGTCCAGATAGGGCTGAAAAAACTTTTGGGGGTAAATTGAAAAGAAGGAATATTTGACCTTTCCGGAAATAGGATATAAATTCCAGTTTTCCCAGTAATACCTTTCCTCCGGAATTATAAATTTAGTATCCCCCCGGTAACCTGCTCCGAAATTTAATTCTAAGGAAAAACCCTTCCTTATCCCGTGAGAAATAAAAAGCTCAATATAGGGGGTGTAAGTTTTTGCCTCAATGGATGATGGCAATTCCTTAGCCTTTTCAACTTTCCAGACTCCCCCTCTAAAACCAATCAAATCTTTAGAGCTGAGATCAACTCCCCAGCTGAACTCAGCCCAGAGCAAACCTGTGAAAAAAGTTATAAGTGATAAAAAAACTATCCTGGATAATAAATTTTTCATCTTTATAAACTTTATACGTCTAAAAAGTGGGTTATTGGTTTAAGCTGAGAAAACATCTGCGATATTATAAAGCTCCTCATCTACATATTTGGTGCTGGCAACTGCTTCTTTAAGATCTACGGGGATAATTTTATTACCCTGCAAACTAACCATCTTTCCGAATCTTCCTTGATGAACTAAATCCACGGCCGCTATTCCAAAACGGGTACCTAAAACCCTATCGAAAGCTGTGGGTGTACCACCTCTCTGGATATGACCCAGGATCACAAATCTGGTCTCAAAACCGGTCCTCTTCTCTATCTCGGTGGCTAAAATCTTCCCGATTCCTCCCAATCTCACATGACCAAAGGCATCCTTACACTCGTCCTGCACAATGAAAGTCTCTTTCTTTTGATCCTCCTCCCCTAAGGCTACCCTGGCTCCCTCAGCTACCACCACAATGCTAAAATCTTTACCCCGCGCATGTCTCTTTCGAATGCTTTCACAGACTTTATCTAAATTTACCGGTTTCTCCGGGATCAAAATAATATCCGCACCCCCGGCAATGCCGGACTCAATCGCTATCCAGCCAGTATGTCTGCCCATAACCTCAACCACCATCACCCGGTTATGCGATTCTGCAGTAGTATGCACCCGATCAATAGCCTCCATGGCGATATTCACTGCAGTATCAAATCCAAAAGTATAATCTGTCATTGCCAGGTCATTATCTATGGTCTTGGGAACCCCGACAATCTTTACTCCCGCCTGATAAAGCTTGGCGGCAACTCCTAAGGTATCCTCTCCCCCTACGGCTACAATCGCATCCAACCCCATTTTCCTTTTATTTTCTATAACCCTTTTTTCTCCATCTTCAATTTTATAAGGGTTGGTGCGAGAGGTTTTGATAATGGTCCCTCCACGATGCAGAATACCTGAAACCTGGTTTAAGTCTAACTCTTCAGTCAATCCCTCCTCTAAAAGACCTCTCCAGCCTTCTAGTATCCCGATTACTCTTGAATTATAAAAAAGAACCGACTTTCTCACCACTGCCCGGATAACTGCATTGAGTCCCGGGCAATCCCCTCCACCAGTTAAAATACCGATTTTCATTCTAACTCACCTCGTTTCAGAGTTTTTTAATATAAAGTTTTTCTTAATGCTGTCAAGAAAAATAAAGCGACACTCCAAAAAATTCAATTAGCAGGGCTGGGAGCCCTGCCTACGAGTACAAAAAGTGTGGATTCTCGT